>JAFGCD010000090.1 GCA_016932835.1 Sedimentisphaerales bacterium | reverse complement strand
GTTTCCGCTTTATGCGGAGACGAGGTCACAGATTTGTTTGAATCCGGGGCCTGCACAGTTCAGTGCAGGCCCCGGTTCTTTTCGCAGATGTTCTCATGCACATCCATCGGCGAGGCCAAAGGCTTAATTGCTGAGCGGCACAGGGAAGATTAAAGAGGGGGCTCTCTCAACCACAGACAGAAAACCATTCAGAAAAGAAGTTTGCTGAGCGCGTCTCGCTGCGAGAAGTCAGGGATGATTATATGTGCGCCGGCATTAACCAATCGCGTGCGTTTGTCCGTATCCAGGCCGTGCCTGCGAATCTCATCGCTGGCAACACCGACGGCGATTCCATCGCGTTTTCGGCATTCGCGCATCTCAACGGGGCCGTCACCGAAAACCGCCAACTCAGGGCCCTGCAGCTTGTTCTCGGCCATTATCCGTTCTATGACCATTTTCTTCGAGTACTTTGCAACATCTCCGACGGCGCCGTATATTCCTCCGTCGAAGATCTGCGCATACCCCAGCGCCTGTGATTCGGCCAATACATCCTGATGGTCCGTACCGCTTGCCAGATACAACTTTATGCCTCTCTGACGCAATTGATGCAGGAACTCAATCGCGCCTTTAACCGTATAATCACTTACCTCGAGTTCGCCGTGTTTGAGCTTTTCGATTCGTTTGCCTACCATCTCGATAAGAGCGTTGTTGTAAATATCCTTGTACCCGAATTTATCGAGAATTTTCTCGTTTTCAACAATACCGAATTCCTTCACTATTTCGACAAGGGCCTCCATCTGCAGGATAGTCTGGATACCGGTCGATTTATCTATGTACTCCAGCACGCGATTGCGGACCTTGTGATAGCGTGTTTCGTCGGCGGTGTCGTATTCATCGCCGAGAACAGCCCTGACCATGACGGGGGCCATGATGTCTTCCCACCCTTGCCGCAACGTGCTTATCGTCCCATCGTTATCGAATACAGCGTGTTTTATCCGCCCGGCTGGTATCGATTCATAACACAACTCGATCTCACTATTATCCAGATAACGAGCCTGCCGCCGATCCTCGGCCAGTTCGGGCTGGAATATGTAGTCAGCATCGATGCCGATTCCGAGAATCTCGCCGCCGGCGGCGGTGCCGGTCTGGAAGAGCTTCTGGACGGTTACGGCGGCGGCGAAGTTTGCGAACTCAGCGGCCTCGCACGGCAAAGCCCCCGCCCCGAGACACAAGGCCAGGGCGCTGGTCACCGTATCACCGGCGCCAACGGTGTCCAGTTTCTTGAGCAATTGAATGCCCGGCACTTCAGAAACACCGTCGGAATCGACAGTAATAATTCCCCTCGGCCCGCGAGTAAGAAAGACGGGCTTGCCGAACTGCTCGTGAAGATTTCGTGCATACTGAAGAATATCCGAAAGCTGCAGCACGTCGCTCAGGCCGACGTCAACGCCGTTGAGCATTGCGGCTTCAAGGTCGTTTGTCTTGCGATATATGTGCTTGAATTTGTCGCCGTAGTGCCGTGAATCGAGCAGCACTATCTTGTCGCTGAACTGTTCGAAGAGCCGATTGGCCTGGTCGATGAAGGATTCATTCACAATACTGCCGGGCACCTGCTGATTTATAATAAGGACGTCCGCTGTCTCCAAGGCGTTGCGAATGCCGTCCAACAAGATACGGTCGGTGGCTTCGCTTCGTTTGTTGAAGAAGCCGAAATCGATCCGAGGCTGTTCGCTATCCTCAAGATAGGGTTTGCCGAACGTCACAGTGTCGAAATTCTCCCCCTGGACAACCAGACTGGATGTATCGACGCCTAATTCGTGAAGCTGGCGTCTCAGCTCTCTGCCGAAGATGTCGTCCCCGATAGCGCCTATTACCCTTATCCGGGCCGGCTCGAGCGCCGCCAGATTCGCGACGACGTTAGACGCCCCACCAAGTGAGTAGTAGTGCCTGGCGACCGCACGGGCCTGCAGTCCCGTCTCGACGGAGACTTCTGATCCCTGCGGATCCAGAAGCCAGTACGCATCCAGGCAAAAATCGCCATAGACCGCCACTTTGACGTTCTTAATACGAGCAAGAATCTCCTTAATACGATCTTCAGTCACAGTCTTTTTCTCCCGGTCAGACTTCCTCGATAATCATCTTAAAAAGCGATGGGAATGTCTGCTTTTGATTCCCCTGTACATAGAACGCCCTGCTGCCGACAAACGCCTGCGGGATTCGCGTAACAATACTCTTCTGGTCACGGAAGTAATATCCCGCAGTTGCCTCGTCAGTCATCGACTCAGGGTTGTGTTCGCGGATGTCGAAATCGGCGGTGACAATGTTCTTTGGGATGTTCCCGACATTGGCGGCCATTGAGACGGCCTTGAGCAGCACTTCCGGCCCCGTAACGGCGCTGCCGATATTCAATACGACCCCTCCCTCGACCAGCCGGGTGATTTCATATGTGTAGATGAGAAAATCCCTTCCCGAACAGCCCCCCTTTGTGCGCCCGTCAAAGGATTCGTGCTGGTCGATAACATCCGTACCTATCCCGGCATGTACCGTAAACGGTATATTGTTTCTATAGCAGGCGGCCAGAACGCTTACCTCACTATGCTTAAAAGCCCCGGGTCGATTATTTCCGGACGCCCGTTCAAATACCTTCGCAGCAAAGGCCGACTCACATATCATCCTGCCGAGCGACTCGCCAAATCCGAGTTCCTCTTCGTCACCGAGCGATACCGCGGCGTTGATATAGGCGAATTCACGAGCCATCCCGAATCGCCCCTTGCCAAGGGCGTTGGGGACGTTTTCGCTCGTTTGCCCGATTAGGGCCAGTTCGAAATCGTGAATAGCCGTGGCGGCGTTGCCGGCAACCAGAGTAATAAGGCGACGATCAACAAGCTCGGCGAGAAGCGGCCCCATACCGTTCTTTATCAGGTGGGCGCCCGTAAAAAGTATGACGGGTTTATCAGCATTTCTTGCCGAGAGGACGGCAGAGGCGACAGCCTCGATATCACTGCGTGTTTTTTTCGGCAGGTCGATATGCAGCTTGCCGACATCCGCCAAAGAAACAAGATCGTCGAGCGTTACCTTATTGCTGCGCGTGTTCAGCGGATACGTGCTGATTCTGCCGGCATCGAAGATATTGTATTTGCCCCTGTAGTTCATCAGCCGGATTCTCACTGCATTGTATCGAGCATTTTCTCGAGACGTTTAATACACTGCACCATACAGCGAACGGTGTGATAATTGACCTTCCACGAATGGCTCATGTGCGACCAGACGGGATCGCCTTCTCTGCTCAGCAGCGGCAGCCACTCACCAACCTTGTGGTTTATCATCTTGTCGAAAACGAATCTATGCACGTTCTGATAGGCCGGCCAATACTTATCAGGCCCGAACCGCAGCGCCGCCTCCAGCATTCCTATCATCACCTCGGCCTGCTGCCAGAACTCCTTCTCCATATCGTGGACCCCGCCCGCATGCGGTCCCTCGGTATAAACGCCGCCGAACTCAGGATCAATGCCGTTAATCATGCCGTGATCGGTCGCCTTCTTTATTATGTCCCTGTACTGGTCCCATCCTGCGCCCAAGACGTCGGTAGCATGGGCCAGCAGCCAGGCGAACTCGACGTTATGCCCGGCCGATGTATTGTCCGTAGCATTGGCCTTTTGCCCTCCATCGGCAAATCGGTCCCACCCCCATACAATATCGAACTTTATTTGCGGCGATATCTTCCAGTCCGGCGTAAACTGCGGAATACCCGTGGCATACTTCGGGTGCAGAATCCGCCTGAGCAAAAGATCGATATCCTCGATGAGTGTCCGTTTGTGAATGCTCTTGCCTGTACACTCATAGAGAGTCGTGAAGGCTTCCATTAGATGCATATGCACATCGAGCGTCTTCCTGTCGCCGCCTCCGCTGCCGGGCCCGCAGAGGTCCCAATTCCGCTCGAACATCTCGAAATACCCGCCGTACATCGTATCTGCACAATACTTCTTGACGAGGTCGAACACTTTCTCCGCATATTCCCGGCCTCGCTCGTCCCCGGTTGCCAGCGTGTATTCGCTGAGCGCGTACATTGCGAAGCTCAGGCCGTAGAGAATCTTCTTGTCAATCGTAATATTTCCTTTGCGGTCGGTCGTCCAGTAGAAGCCGCCGTACTCTTTGTCCCACATCTTCTCGATGACGAAATCCACCCCGAAGGCCGCGTACTCGGCGCACTTGCCGTCGCCGTATCCGGCCCTGTGAGCCGATGAGAAGGTATAGATCGTCCGCATCTGGGCGAGCATCGATTTCTCATCCTCGCCGCTGTCGTTGCCGTCCTTATCCCAATGTGTAATGAACCCGCCATTGGCCTCGTCCCTGCAGCGGTCCAGCCAGAAGGGAAGCAGTTCCTCCGTCAAATGATGTCTGCACTCGTCCAGGCAAGCCGAGACTTGTTTTGAATCAATAGCCATCTTTCGAATCCTTTCAACAGCTCTTGAGAAACCGGTAAATCATACCGCATAGCCGGCCCCCGCATTGTAGTAGCCCAGCGCTGCCTCGTCAAGCAGGCTGATTTCGAGAATCCGCCGAATCGATGAGGCACTCCCATGAATGAGGCGGCCCCAAAGCTGATTTTGAAAATCGGCTCTGGGGCCGCATTGTGCTGACTCGGTAATATCGGGCAACGTCGAATCAGGGTGAAGATACCCCCTGAGAATCCGCTTCAAGTAATCTGCAGCAGAACCCCCAAGGCCCGCCGCCGTTCTGGATTTTCAATACAAGTTGATTCTTGCCCTTCTTGAATGTGACCGACACCCGGTCATTATCAGGAGCGACGGCACGACCATCTTCCTCCCAGTGCTCATGAACAAGCTCCCCGTTAAGCCAGACCTTCATGCTATCATCCGATCCAACGCCGAGAACCGCCGTCGTCTCTTCCGGCATTTCCACCTGCGCCCAGGCATAGGCAACAGCAAACCACCTGTCGAACGGATTGGTCAGATTAAGCACCCCGTAATCCGATTCGATGACCTTCCAGTCGTGGGCCTTGCGGCTAATCGTGACGCGCGGCTCAAACTGCCCGGCATCCAGCGAATCGACACCGAAGAATTCCCTGCAAGTCTTCTTGTCGGGAAAGTAGCCGGGACCATCCCAGGGTATATCGACAGGGCCGAGCAGTAGCCACTTCCGCATAAATTTGCCCGGCTCAAGCCCCTCGTATGTCACCGCCGCCAATTCAGGTCTGTCGGCAAGCAGCTTGACCTCGCCCGACGGCTTGTAGCCTGTGCTTTCAGCGCCCTGTGTCCTCGTCCGGCCTAACTCCAGACCTCCTGCATACCACTTGCCTTTTTCAAAAGAGGTAACCAGGGTCGCCTCACAGATCAGCGACCCTTCTCGGCACAAATATACCGGGTGCTCATAACCTTCCTCGGGCTTTTCAGGCCAAGCCGGCGTACTCAGGAATTGCTGACTGACCATTTGTGCCGATAAGCGCGCGATCTGATCCAAATTCCGGGCAGCCAGATCCCGCAAGTTCGGCGAAATCAAAGCCAGAAACGCGTCCGAATCCCGGTGTACCGCCGCTGAGTAGAGACTCAGCAAGGTCTCCAGCGGATCCTCTTGCCCGGCAAACGTCCCGCCCGCCAATATCTCGGCTGTTCGCCGACGTCCTTCTTCAACAATTTCTTCCTCCCACTGACTGCGCAGTCCGCGATACTCCACAGGCAGATCTGCACGGCTTGTCCCATCCTTATTCGGCCAAAGAAATGCAATAGTAACACCTTCGCCCCCCTGTCCCGTGTAATTTCTCACGGTGACAGCCACTCTGCCCTCGAAACTGTCCGCTTCTATGATCGGCTTGCTCGAATCCACGAATATCGCTGAATCCGGCAGGATGAAGCGATAATAGTCCAACCGATCCGGCGGCGAGCCATAGTTCACTCTGAAGTTCCAAAGCGGGCCGTCCTTCCCAAGCACAGCTTTCAGATTGCTCACACAGATATATCTAAAACTCTGACCTGGGTCCACCGCCTCCCGAAGAGAAACCTTGTAGTAGCTGCTTCGAGCGTCCACGGATTCCGATTCGTACCGCAACAGATTGCCCTGTAAATCGTAGAAGCTCGGATCCCGATGGGTTGTAACCGGCCCGAACCGATGCTCCTGTATAGGGGCTGATGTCATATTGGGAAACTCAACCAAGTAAGCATTCGGAAACAAGTCTTCATCTTCAATGCTGAAAACCACCAGGTTTGTCTTATCAATCAATTGCCGCTGTGCCTGCTTCTCCTGCTCGGCCCATTTGTAGATATCGATAAGATCATCCACCAATGGGTTATTAACCGCTACAATCATGCGCTTGTCCGGCGTCAAGACCGCCTTTCTGCCAGCCTCTATTTCCACATTCGTCGCCCCCGTCTCGGCAACTACTTTGCCTTTCTTAACACTGATACTTGTCTTCTGCGCATACGTCGCCGCCTGCAGAACCAGCAGGACAATCGCACAGATTCTTATCGTATTCGATTGCATGTAATGTCTCCTTGAACGCTTCGAGCAGATGCCCGAAATGCGATCTTCTACTCAACTTTTACCGTGAATTCAGTCCCAAGAGCCTCCACTCGGCCGTTGGGCGTGTCGATGAAAAACGGTCCGTGCGGACTTTCCAAAGCAGCGGTGCACTCGCCGTATTCGAGAAAGAACTGCGTCCGACCGTTATACGACTTCAGAACCAACATGCTGTTCTGATTCAATTGAACTGTTGATTTCTCATCAAGAAGGAGGCTAAAATCCGACTTCGCAGCCGAGTGAAACTTGTCGCCGATACGGATAGTCGAATCCTCCTGCAGAGTATCCCATACCTCCATACCGGCATGCCGGACAAGAACCGTCCCATTCAGATTGCCCACGCGAACAGGCACTTCGGCGGCAAGCTTGACGCCGCCTCGACCCGAATTGCTCTTTCCAACGACAAAGCCTATCCCCAAGCCGACCGCCAGCAGAATACCCGCCGCAACGGCTCTGCGGGTCCAGTTCGACCCGATTCGCACAACACCGGCGGCACCTGACAGCTTCGCCATCACCGCCTCTTTCCCCGCCTCGGCGCTTATCCCCCCGATAAACGCGGCCTTAACGACATCCTGCATCAGCCTGCAACGCTCGAATTCATCCCTGCATGTATCACACGTCTCGGCATGGGCCTTCAGTTCCTCAAGCTTCGTATCGCCGATAGTGCCGTCGATGTACTGTTCGATAAGGTCTCTGCATATTTCGCAAGTAATCATGATTTGATCTCCTCAATTACCGGAGCAAGTTCATCTCGCAGTATCTTATAAGCGCGATGCAGCCACACACGCACCGTCCCCGGGCGTTTACCAAGCTGCCTGGCAATTTCCACGGAAGAAAGACCTGTTACAAACCGCATGATGATCAACTTCCGAAATTTCTCCGGCAGTTTGTATACGCTCCGCCGGACAAATCGAATCTGGCTTCGGTTCAGACCCGGATTTGACGAGCAAGCGGGGATGGTATCCAGCACCTCGCTGTCGGCCTTGCCGGAGCCTAAACCTGTTCTCCGGCGAATATCTCTTCTGACAACATTAGAACACTCCTGCAGAGCGATCTTGGCGAGCCAGCCGATAAAACGAGACCGGTCTCTAAGACGATGCAAGTTGGAATATGCCTTCAGAAAGCTTTCCTGCGCAACATCCTCGGCCTCTGCGACCTCACCTACCTTGCTCAGAGCCAGCGCCATGACCATATTCCAGTGTCTCTCAACGATTGTCCCGAAAGCCGACCTGTTCCCCCCTAATACGATGCCTATAAGACTTTCGTCGTTTCTGTTGATTTGTCCGGGATCGTTTGTCAATGGTCTATCCTGTCAATATGTCAAAGCAGTTACTGCAATATAGAACGTCAAACCGCCGGAAGCGCTACAGTTTCAACCGTCTGTTTCAAACCTCCCGCAGAATTCCCCTTCCGCAACATCAATGTAATACCCCCGCATGCAGACGTCAATTGCTATCACAATCGAATCTAACTTCTGAAAATTGCGGCGTTTACATGGAATTTACAATCAATTTGTCAACCGCCTGTTAATCTTTTCGTCTAAATACTGTACACTCATCCGAAAGACCTTCGAAAGGCGAACCATGAAGCTGTGTCATCTTGTTGTCGTAATAGCCGCAGCCGCAGTCATGACGACCGTATCGGCCTATGGGCAGACGCCGGCGACGAGAGGCCTGGCTCAGAGATATTCGCTGGATCAAGGAATCGACCGGGACCCAAATGTTTTCGTCTTTGCCGATTTCGAGACCGACGCATGGCGAGAGATATTCGCCGGCGTGTCCAGCCCGACCGTCAGCATAGCCGCCGAGGGCAGCGGCTTCAAGTTCCAGCCTTTCAGGGGCAAAGCCATGCGTATCAAGGTCGAGAATAACGGCCACTATGGAGCGTCCCTGGTGTACAGTTTCAAACGGAATACCGGCAGTGAACCGGGGGAAGTATATTTTCGCTACTACCTGCGATTCGCCGACGACTGGGACCCGAAGCAAGGCGGCAAATTACCGGGCATAGGCGGCACTTACGCACGGGCCGGCTGGGGAGGACGACCGAGCAACGGACGCAATGGGTGGTCCGCACGCGGACAGTTCAACGGCCGGGGCGACAACGCCACCCCCATCGGTTATTACTGCTACCACGCCGACATGAAGGGCATCTACGGCAGCCAGTGGATATGGGAGAAAGACAAGCTCGGCTACCTCGAAAACAACCGGTGGTACTGCATTGAGCAGTACGTGAAGATGAATACGCCGGGCGCCAACGACGGAATACTCCGAGGCTGGGTCGATGGACGACTCGCTTTTGAAAAGACCGATGTGAGAATGCGCGATATTCCGGAACTCAGAATCGAGTGCGTCTGGATCAATATCTACCACGGCGGAACCTGGACGGCAACTTCCGATGACCACCTCTTCATAGACAACGTCGTCGTCGCCAAGGAATACATCGGCCCGATGTCGATGAACGCAAATTCGCCTACACTGCCGCAGGACCCCAACGGCAACTTTATCCTATACGTAGCCAATCAGAGCTTCGATGAGGATCCTGTCGATATCACCGTCCGGATCGACGACGCCAAGGCCGTTGACTCGGATTTCTACGTCGGGAACCAGCACAACTGGGTTAAGCACCAATTCGCTCTCGCCCCGGGACGACACAAGCTCAACGCCCTCTCGAAAAAGGGCAAGACCGCCCTCGAAACCGAATTCGAGATAACCGACAAACACTGGGCGGTTATCGACTACTGGTACTACCCGAAACTCACAGGCGGCGCAGGCCCCACACCCAGACACTTCAGTTTCCTCATCCAGGATACGCCGATAGGTTTTGAGTAATTCACATGCGACACTCTGCATTGTCAGCTCTCGAAAGGAATAGAAAATGACGAAGATTACGGTGGCACTGCTTACAGTCGCGGCATTCATCTACGCCGCATTCCTCGTCCTCGCCAAGGTCCCCCTGCCCCAGCCCCGCCGATTCAGCGGCCCGCGCCGCCGTTTCGTCCTCGCGACGCTGCTGTTTGTCGGCCTGATAGGCAGGGCCTCCGCCATGAGAGACAATCCACAGGTATTGTGCTACTACGTGGCCATATCACCTGACAAATTGAAGACGAATCTGGCAGCCGCCCTCAAAGCAATTTGGCGAACGCTCGACCCGAATAAGTCGGAGAAATTCCGCAAGAAGCTCGAAGCCGCCGCCGGCGACGGCGTTATTCGCAGCAAGACCGCTGAGATGCTGGCCCTGGCGTACTCCGAGCTGGCATATCACAAAGAGCGAACACGCGGCAAAGGCCCTGTTGCAACCTGTTACAAAATGACACCGCTTGGAAATGCCCTGGCTACCACGAGAGAAAACGCCCTCAAGCAACTCGAACTGCTCGAAGAGGCCCGCAAGGCCGGGCGTATCGACGACCAAACCGCTCGCAAAGCCCATGACGTTCTCGCAAAACAAGTCGAAATGATGCACAGATCGCGGTCTTCGATGTCCGCCTCCGACTGGCGGCAGCAAAGCGCCCTGGTCAACAAGTATAACCAGGACGCCGTCACTCCGGGCGATTCGGCGTCGGTCGCCGCAGGGATAATCGTCGAGATGGAGGACGGGCTGCTGCCCGAATTCACGGCCTCCAAGCGTCTGGCCGTTATGAAGCAGCGCATAGAAACCCTGCTCAGTGCCGGCCCCGATGGAAATGACTGGGCCGACCCCGACATCCGTCCCAATGTCACGGCAGTACTCGAAAAGGCAGGCCTCATACAGAAGCGACCCGTCGTAATGTGCTACGACCGGGCAGCAGCCCCCGTCAAGGCCCGCAGCGACGAATTGAAACAGCTCCAGAGCCAACTACTCGACGAAAAAGTCGCCGCCGGCGTCATCGACGCCGAGCTTGCCGAAAGAGCCGCCCGGGCTGCTGCCGATGAATCCGCCGTCGATTACGCCACCGAGGCCGATATAAGGAAGTATCAAAAGACCGTCAGGCGAGCGATAAGACTGCTCTACAAAGACGGCGAGCTGCCTTCGTCCTTCGTGGAGAAGATTGCCGAGGCCCTGGACATCGAGATCATTGCCTTCAACGGCGAGAAGGCCCTGCGAAACGACGCGGGATATTTCCTGCAGTCTCTCTTCTGGCAACCCATAGGCAGCCACGTCATCGAAGCCCTCGCAAAACGCAAAATTATTCCCCCGCCGCGAAACCATCGCCTGGTAATGCAGTACTTCGGACGCGGCGGCGAACTGAGTGACAAGCAAGAAAAGCAGCTTGCCGAGTTTCTCTCGCTCGTTGACGCCGGGACAGAATTTGATTTGCCTGAGGATGGGAACATGAAGGTGCAGCGAAATGCCGTCCCCGCCGAATACCGTGAATACCGCCTCAGAATACGCACCGTTTGCCGTGCCCTCGTTAAGACCGCCCTTGTCAAGCCGGACCGACTCCGGCATATCGAGGAGTTAATCGGCATCGCAATCCTTGGCAAGCTTCAAGGCGACTAATGACTGCTGCCGATATCCTAAAACGCATTTTTCTACCCTGGTCGCACGACTCACTGCTCTACGAGGTCACGGCGCGATGCAATCTGCGATGTACCCACTGCTACAACGTCTGGAAGGACGACATCGATTATCCCGAAGCAGAGCTCGATACCGAAAACGCTATCGAGCTAATCGACAGGAGCATCCGCCACAGCCGCTGCCGCCAGTTCACCATTACAGGCGGCGAACCGACCATGCGGGACGACCTCGAACAGCTTGTCGCCCGGGCGGCATCATTATGCGACCACGTCACGCTAATCACCAACGGAACGCTCCTGCCGGAGGATCGAATCAAATCACTGATCGACAGCGGTGTTTCCCTGTTTGAGCTGCCGCTCAATTCCGCTGACCGCCGAATGCACAATCATCTTGCCGGCGGCATCGACTGCTTCGACAAGGTCACCCGCGCCGCAGTCGATATACGTTACAACGGTGCAGAGTTGGCTTTTGTCTTCGTCGGGACCGCTCTCAATATCGACCATTTCAAGGACGCTCTCGAACTCGGCATCGCCCTGGGCTCTCGAGGGTTTCTCTACAACCGCTACAACGCCGGAGGCGAATGTCACGGCCGGCCGGAAGAACTCATGCCCTCCGTCGAACAGGTCCGTAATGGCCTGGCAATCGCCGAGCAATACTCCGCAGAATACGGCATAGGCGTTGGCGCTTCAATAGCCATCCCCCCGTGCCTGATCGACCCGAAGGACTTCCCCCACGTCGGCTTCGGCTTCTGCGCCGCAGGGACCGACCGCGCCTACTATACTATCGATCCTCTCGGCAATGTCCGACCTTGCAACCACACGCCGACCGTCCTGGGCAATATCCTGGAAACGCCGCTGCGGCAATTAGTCAAATCCGAGAAGCTCTCCGCTTTCAAGAAGGCAAGGCCCGATTTCTGCGCCGGCTGCCGACTGGAAAATGAGTGTCTCGGCGGATGCAAGGCAGCAGCGGAAGTCTGCTACGGTTCTCTGACTGCATGCGAGCCCTTCCTCGAACTCAACAGGAATATCGCCCGCAAGCTCACATAACCGGCCACACGCGCCTCAGCGCCCCTACAGAGACTATTTCTTTGCCTGGTCGAGGATGAGGTCTTTGACCTTCTGGCTCGGCAGATTCAGTGCGCCGTATGCCGCAGCGGCAGCACTGCGAAGGTCCGGATCGGTCTGGTCCGACTTGATAAGCTCGTATATGCCGTCGATCATCTGCTCGATCAGCATACTGGCATTGAGCTTCGCTGAGACCGCAAGCGACCCAAACGCCGTGATGCGTACTTCAGTGCTGTTCTTGTCACTAAGTGCCATCGCGGCAATCGCCCTTTGAGCATCCGGGCTGTCCAGATAGGCAAGGACCTGCCCGCACAGTTGCTGTATCTGAGGACGGGTATCATTCGCAGCATTCATAAGGAACGGCTGGGCAAGCGACAGATCGACCACTTTGTTGCGCCTCTCGGCCAGAGAGAGCATCGCCTTGGCCGCACGAACCGCGTAAGTATTCGCCACCTGCTCGCTCCAGAGCTCGTCCGCTTTGGCCGGTTCAGCATCCTGCCCCAGCGCCGCCGCCAGGTTCGCAACAACCAATTTGGCTTCGGCGAATTTCTCCGTAGGCCCGGCTAACGCTATGGCTATCGCAGCGCTGTAGCGAACAGCCCTGTTATTGAACCTCAGGGCTTCGACTAGGGGCTGCACCGTACCAAGTCTATACAGCAGCGATTTTTCGCCCGCAGTAGTAGCAAGCGATTCGACAACTCCCAGAGCAACGTATGCATCCTCATCCTTCACGGCACGGGCAAGGGCCTGATGCAGATACTGAACGCCCGCGGTGGTCGCATAGACAAGCGCATCCGCGTGGGCATCGCCGAAGAATTCCGGCATCGCCACTCCGGCGGACTCGGCCTTGAAGAATGCCGCCACCCATAGCCCTATCGCCTGGCCGAAAGTCGGGTCCGAACACAAGGCCCATTCACAGGCACGCATGGACATCAGTTCAAAGAAATAACCCTTATCCACCTCCACCCGCTCCAGCTTGCCGGCTTCGGCATCCCAGAACCACATATTGGCGAAATCGGCGTTTTCCTGCGGAGCGAGTGACTCTGCATGGTAGTAGTAGTCCTCGGCCAGTTTGTAAAACAGCCTTGCAGCCGGCACTTTTGCGGCAGAAGGATCAATCTGGGCCAGGCTGCCCGCGGCCATCGCGCTGAACGCCGGCGACTTGGCGTTCTCGGCGATATATCTGAGATACCCCTGCGACTGCGGATAGCCGATCTTGCCCAGCGCCTTGATAATCTCGCCCTTGACCGCTACATTGTCCGTCTGCAAGGCGGCAACGAGCGGGCGAATCGCGTCTTTTCCGATGTACGGCAAGGCACGCACGATATTCGCATATTCATCTTTGCGTGTGTCATCGGCCATCGCGTCCAGCATGAACGGTATCGCGTACTCCCCGGCCCCCTGCAGTCTCTTGACCGCTGTGACCCAGCCTCGGTCCGTGCTCGTAAGCCGCCGCACTTCCTCGGCCACGATAGGGGCGTCGGTCCTGCGAGTGAAAGTGCCTTTGTCGATCAGGTTGAGCACTTTACCGATAAGATCCGCCAACTCCGCATCGCGCTTGGCCTCGTGGACCATTTGCAGTATCTGATAGTCTTCCGGACTGGCCTTGCTCAACGCCAGCAGTTCGACCGGGTCAGGGTTGCTCTGGAGAATCGCCTGGGCGTATCCCTTGGCCAACTCAGAATGCCCGATCTTCACATAATGCACGAAGTCCTTCCAGTGCTCCTCAAGGGTTTGGCCAAAACCGATGCTGCCCAGAAAGATTGATGCCGCCAGGACTGCTGTGATGGTTCTTCGCTTGAACATCGACATATCTCCAAAAAACCCCATTACCCTGCCGATAAACCGCTATTACGACTCGGTCAGGCGAACGCTGGTCACCACCGTCAGGGCAAAAAAACAAGCCAATATATTTATTTCGTCCTCACAACCTAATATTATTAGCAAATCCCCCCCATGTCAACAAAAAACCGCCTCCAGGCCGTCCCAAACCGTGGCTTTGAGCAAAACCGCCGGTGTTAAGTAAATGCCGATCTGAGTACTGTTAGGCTCTTTGGTATGGCTGTTCTATAGTCCTCGTTGCCCTCGAATTCCAGCGAGACCCAACCTCGGAAGTTGTGTTTCTGCATAATCCTTGCTATTCGGGGATAATCCAGATCGAGCGTGTACCAGAGCCCGCCGCCGTAGTAGGTCTTGGCCTGCATGAACACGGTATAAGGCGCGCACTGCTCGAGTTTGTCGTAGGGGTCTTCGAGGAAGTTGCCGGTATCGAGCAGGACTTGCAGCCACGGCGAATCGACTGCCTTGACAATTCGCAGCAATCCCTCAGCCGTGCGGGCGAGTCCCCAATGATTCTCCAGACCCAGCAGCACCCCGGCCTTTTGCGCCGCAGGCAGACACTTTTCGATACTGTCGATTACCCATTTGAAACCGTCGTCTTCGGTATATCCGGGCAAAACAGGCTCGATACCTCGATTTGCCATAAGTTCGTCGAAGCTGCCCGATGTGCCCCACCTGCCGGTGTTGAGACGGATTATGGGTATGCCCAGTTTGTAAGCAAGATCGATTGTCTTGAGGGTATGGTCGATATTCGCCTGCCTCTTAGTCTTATCCGGAGAGACAAAACCCTGGTGAGTGGACATCCCGCAAAGATCGATCCCGTTGACAAGCGCGCGGCGTTTGAGGCTTTGCAGGTATTCGTTGGTCTCCTTCTCCATCTGGATATGCAGTATCTCGACGCCGTCGAAGCCCATCGCCGCGGCCTCGTCGATGCACTGCTCGATAGGCAACTTCAGCCCATCCTTGAACCGCCAGAAGGAATATGTCGATAAGGCTATCGGATTGCCTCGACGATGCCCTGAAACCGAACTTTCGCCCTTGCTAATCGACGAACACCCCGCCAAGGCCATCCCCGCAGCGACGCCGCAAACTCCTCCGAAGAAATCTCTACGACCGATTGAATTCATCTTATTCGTCCTTTCACTTGTTACGCCGTCACGCTGAAACTCATCACAACTCCCGCGACAGCCGGCCTGAGTTAATATCCGCTGCAATCTGCATGAACCGCGGGCCCGCATAGTCGAAGAACCGCTTATAGGCCTCGCAAAAATAGCTTTCCCGCCCGAAGTTGTCTTTGTCGAACGGAGCCCTGTCCTTCATACACCCGCCCCTGCAGATATCAAGATGCCTGCACACCAGACACTTGCTGCACAGCCTCGTTTTGTTTCTCGCGAACTTTCGTTTCACCCCGCAGGCGGCGAGTTTTTCTATCGGCGTCTCCATAATACTGCCCAACCGCCACTTCGGCTCTACAAAGAAATCGCAGCAGTAAGCATCGCCCTGATGCTCGACGACAATATACTGGCTGCACTGCCTGTCGAACGTGCATATTGTATGCCTGCCCGTGACATAGTACGACAGTATCGAATCGAAGTCGCGGATACTCAGTTTAGCCGGCCCGTATTCGACCCAGCGGTCGAGAATGCGACATTGAAAATCGGCATACTGCTCCGGCGTCACCGAGAAATCCGTCACCTCTCCGCCGGCAGCATCAAGCTCGACACACGGTATGAACTGCAGGAACCTCGTCCCCAGACCGACAAGAAAATCAAACACCTTGTCCGGATGCAGGACATTCACATCGTTGAGCAATGTCAGAATGTTGAACTCAACACCGAATTGTCTGCACTCATCAATCGCCCGCATTACCCTGTCCCACGTCCCGGCTCCGGAATGGTCGATGCGGTAGTGATCGTGCATCTCTTTCGGCCCGTCGATACTGATACCGACGAGAAACTTGCTCTCCTGAAGGAATCGGCACCAGTTCTCATCGAGCAGGATAGCGTTGGTCTGAAGGGAATTGCCTACCTCCTGTCCGCTCCGGCCGTAGCGCTTTTGCATATCTACAGCTTTCTTGAAGAAGTCAAGCCCCATGAGTGTCGGCTCGCCCCCCTGCCAGGCGAATCCCGCCAATGGGAACCGCAACTGCATATAATCCTTGATGAGCTTCTCGAGCACCTCCTCGCTCATCCGCTGTCTGCCCCGTCCTATCTCCGCCGGCCTGCATTTGTAGAAGCAGTACGTGCAATCGACATTGCAATCCGAACCGGACGGTTTTATCAACAGAGTAAATGGCTGCATCTCGATCTGCGCCTAGTAACCGGTAAATCACCCGCTCGCTTCGCGGATTCTCTCAAGCATCCCGCTCATACGCCGCACAACCTCCGCATTCTCCGCAAACTCAGCGATATTCGTATTCTCGGCCAAATCCGTGTTGTGATCGTATAGCATCCGCGCATACACCTGCCCATCCTTACGCCGCCACTGCGTATAGCGGTATCGATCTGTTTTGATCGAATCGCCGTTGAAGTATCTGCTGAAGACCGCCTCTTTCCATTTCTGGTCGGGATTAGTCAACAGAGGAGCAAAGCTTACGCCCTCCAAGTGGCTCGGCAGAGGTAAATCGCACAATTCACACAGCGACGGATAGATATCGATATACTCCGCCAGGGCATTCGTCTTCACGCCCTTTTTCATTCCGGGCGCACTCACAATCAGCGGCGAATGAAGCGAAGTCTCGAAATTGCAGTGCTTGCACCAGAGTCCGTGCTCGCCGAGATTCCACCCGTGGTCGCCCCAGAGTACGACGATCGTATTATCGCGCATACCCAGCCGACGCAGTTCATCAAGAACCCTGCCGATCTGAGCATCCGTATAGCTCACGCAGGCGTAGTACCCATGCACAAGCGTCCGAGCCATCTCCTCGGACAAGGGCCCTTTCTGCGGTATTCCGGCATAGGCCCGCAGTTCACCCCAGTTATGCAAAGCGGCATCCGGCGCGCCATCAGGCCTGAACGGATTGTTCGCAAGATCGATTTCATCCCGCTGATACATATCCCAGTAACGTTTCGGGGCGTTGAAAGGCAGATGCGGTTTGAGAAAACCCAAAGCAAGAAAGAACGGCTTGCCAATATCCTTCAGACGCCGGAGATCCGAAATCCCCTTATCGGCAATCTTCCCGTCGAAGTAATCGCTGTCACCCACATCCGCCGCTTCATAAGCAGGCCCCTTTCCGTCGGCATTGCCGCGGCTGATCCGCTTGCTCCGGTCCAGGACATAATTCCGCCAGTTCCCGTCCCCCTTCGGACGCCACACCGCCTCGCTCCAACTGTCTTTGCAGTCGGCTGCGTGGTGGAATATCTTGCCGTTGGATATTGTATGATACCCGCTGTTCTTGAAATGCCTCGGCAGCACAACAACGCCAGGAAGGTCTCTCTCGGCCCATGTATCGTATCCGAGGAACCTGTCCCGACTCGGACGCACTCCGCTCATCAGGCTCGCGCGAGACGCCCCGCAAACCGGAACCTGGCAATAAGAACGCAGAAACGTAACGCCGCTGCCCGCCAGGCGGTCGATATTCCGCGAAATCATCTGCTTGTGACCGTAGCATCCAAGCTGCGGACGCAGATCGTCCACCGCAATAAAAAGTACGTTGGGCCTTTTCCGCTCTTCTGCAGACGACCACCCGCAAATCCCTAATGCGGCTGCACCGACACCCGCATACTTCAGAAATTGACGCCGATTGAAGCTGTCTTTCATTCCTGCACCTATTCGTCTTTCTGCATCCATTATGAATCGCAAATGCGCTCTCTTCTCATACGCCAGGAGAATAACAAAAACTGCCCGTTGTCGCCACAGGTTTTCCTTAGCTTCGCTCGGATTACTTCTCGATGTGCACTCGAATCTTATCCGCCGACCGCGTTCTTCTGCCAAGCTTACCACTCTCGACCTCTGCGGCTATCTGCATAAATCCCGGCGTCGAGTGGTCGAAGAACTGCTTGTATGCCTCGCAGAAATAGCTCGACCCATCCGCCTGGGCCCCGCCGAGACGCACCCGGTCTTTGACACACCCGCCGCGGCAGATATCCAGGTGATTGCACACCAGACACTGCCCGCAGAATTTTCCCTTACTTCTCTCAAAGGCTCGTTTTCTACTATCCGTTGCGAGTTTCTCCAATGGCGTCTGAAGGATATTTCCTATCCGCCGTTCCGGCTCGACGAAAAACTCACAACAAAACGCATCACCGTTATGCTCGATGACGAGAAATCCGCCGCACCGCTTACTATATGTACACATCGTATGATTGCCCATAACATAGTAAGTCACCAGCGAATCGAAATCACGAACATTGATTTTCTCCGGCCCGTACTCACGCCACAAGTCAAACAACCTGCAAAGAAAATCGCCGTACTGTTTCGGCGTAATTGAGAAATTGGCCGGCTTACCGGTTCCTGAATCCGTCTCAATACATGGGATAAACTGCACGAATCCCAGATCATTTTCCACCACAAACTCGAACAGCCGTTCGGGATATTCGACATTCCGGCTATTGAGTACTATAAGCGAGCTGAACTCGACACCGTGCTTTCTGCAATTTTCAATTCCGCGCATCACCCGATCAAATGTCCCCGCTCCGGAATGATCAAGCCGATGCTCATCGTGAAATTCCTTCGGCCCGTCGATGCTTATCCCGAGAAGGAACTTATTCTCATACAAAAACCGGCACCACTTCTCATCCAACAGTACCCCATTCGTCTGCATCTTATTGCTTATCTGCTGCCCCGCCCTGCCGTACTTCTTTTGCAGCGACACGGCCCTGGCGAAAAAATCCATTCCCATCAACGTCGGCTCGCCTCCCTGCCATGCGAACCCGACAACGCCGAATCTCAGACCCATATAGTCGCAGATGAGCTTCTCCAGCACCTCATCGCTCATCCGCTGCCTGCCCCCGGACGAATCAAGCACCCTGTCCTTATAGAAACAGTACGCACAATCCATATTGCAGTCCGACCCGGAAGGTTTAATCAAAAGAGTAAAAGGCTTCATCGCATTCGAGCCGGAGCGTCTCTGCCCCCTATCCCTCCTTCATCTTATGCTTCTTCAACCACCTTCGCACCCACTGCTCAGCCTGCTTGATCGTTCGCAGTTCTCCCTCGAGTTGCGCTATGTACATTTCCCTGGCCGCCTGCCCCACTTCGCCCCCCGGTGCAGCGCCCAACCTGACAAGATCGTGACCGTCGAGCAACGGCGCCGGTTTAAGTTCAATATCACCCAAATCCCTGATTCTTTTCCGCAAAGCAGTCAGCGCAGCCAGATTGCCTCTGTCACCGTACTTCGCCTTCTGAACAGCCTTCTGAAAAGAGAAGAGGTCTTCAAAATACGGCTCGGCCAGAATCTGTTTCAACTCCGACAGCGACATCCGATCGTTCAGCAGGCGGCCCCTGTTCTCCAGCAGAAATCTTATGTGCTTACTCTGCTTTCTGCTAAGCTTCAGAATGCCCAGCTTCTCAACGGCGAACCTGGTCCCGCATCCCGCAAAAAGACCCGCCAGCGCCAGAGGATAATCCACTCGCCGGGGCAACTCGCGCACCACGCCTACCCCAAGACTCGACTCGCATTCAACCAGGCCGCTGAAGATATGCCCCGCCAGTCCGCTTTCAACAAGCATCCCGGCGCCGGCCGCACGATTCGGGTCTGCGAGAATGCCCTCCATTTCCATCGAAATACGCTCACCGCTTATCTTTTTGATTGCCGGGGACATCTTGCGCATCGCCGCAAAGGTCGCCGGATCAATCATAAAACCAAGCTGAGTCGAGAACCGCACCGCCCGCAGCATTCGCAGGTGATCCTCGGCAAACCGGTCCTCGGCCTTGCCGATTGTGCGCACGATTCTCTTTTTCAGGTCCTCCTGTCCGCCGACATAATCGATAACTTTCTTACTGATTGGATCGAAGAACATCCCATTAATCGTAAAATCTCTTCGACTGGCGTCCTCTGCAGCACCGGTAAACTCCACGGAAGTCGGGTGCCTGCCGTCCTTGTAGTCCGCTTCCGTCCTGAACGTCGCAACCTCGACATGCATCCCCTCGATCAAGACTATGACAACACCAAACTTAACGCCGACTTTCAGCGTCCTTCTGAACAATTTGCAAACCTCATTGGGCCGCGCATCCGTCGCAACATCATAATCCTTGGCCCTTCTTCTCAACAGCATGTCACGCACACACCCCCCCGCCAGCAACGCCTCGAAACCGTTGCGTCGAAGGACCCTGATAACCTTTACTGCCGCCTGCCTGTGAGTCATTCGTCCCCGCTTCGCAAGATAGCAACTACCATACTCCCCCACCGCCGACGGTCGACAACCTCAAACCGCCCGTACTCATCCGCCAATACCATCCTGGCATGCGTTCTCACCGTAACAATACAACCACTCGCTACCTGTCCGCCCAGCACTTCCAGCAGCCCGCTCAAGGCCGACCCCTCGCCGACCTCTCTGGTAGCCGCATAGGGCGGATCGATGAATACAAGATTGTACCTGCCACTATTTGAATCGCCCGGCAGAGCAAGCAGAAAGGCATCGCTCCGAACAACCTTCGACCTTTCAGCAAAATCGGCCTTGGCGATATTCTTCTCCAGGATACCGGCTGTTTCAGGATCACGCTCAACAAAAGTCACAAACTCGGCTCCCCTGCTTAACGCTTCAAGCCCTAAAGACCCAACCCCGCTGAAAAGGTCGCCGACAACCGCCCCGGCGGGCAAATCGTACTTATACAGCACGCTAAACAGCGATTCTTTTACACGGTCCGTTATGGGTCGAGACTCTTGAGTCTCCGGGCTGAATAGCTTCAGCCCGCGTTTTGTACCGGCTATGATTCGCATTCCGCCTTCCGCCGACAGTAGTGCGGGGCTTGGAGCCGCAGATCTATTCCAAATCGGTAATCCTACTTCGCCCAATAGTCAATCACAAGAACCTTATCCAGATGCGGACCAAGAATGCCGCCGAAAGCCTTGTGGTCCGGATGGGGAAGATACTTCGCCCGGTCGGCCTCGCTCTTGAAGCTCACGAAGAAACAATGAGTAAAGCCCTGCGAAAGGTCCTCGACGCTGTTATTAGTGCCCCATTCCAAATCGGCGATAGCATCCACCTTGCCCGGCAAAGCGACAAACGCATCGACGATTCTCTTGACGTCTTCATCGCTCGTACCGTCCTTGAACTTGAACAGCACAACATGACGAAGCATCTTCCGGCCACTATCCGTGCACACAGATGCGTTCGTCGAGTCTTCTTCACTGTTAACTATACGAGTGCTCTTGTCAACATTAGTGACACAACCAGCCAAAACAAAGGCCAAAACAACCAGAAACAAACCATTCCGTGCCATACTTACATGCCTCCAATCATCAGAATGTCAATTACAGCGCTCAACAATTTGATTGTATCACCATATCACCCAGCTCGTCCATCCCAAAATTCGACCGACGGATTGCTCTAAATCCGAACTATCGACAACCTGGAGCGTAGTACCCATTAAGTCTTGACAAAAAACGCCCGGCATGAAGAATATGAACAGATGTAAGGATGAAAAATAATTGCTCATATTTGATGTTCTGCATGACGGCTGCCTTGTTGATCGGCGGCCTCGGCTGTGACGAAGACTATTGGATCGCAAGACAAACGCAAAATCAGCAACCGGATGAAATGGAATCCAAGGAGCCCAACATGCCGAAAAAGATTGAGAAGACCGACGCTGAGTGGAAGAAAATACTCACTCCAAAACAGTACCACATCACCCGTGAAAAGGGGACAGAGCGGCCGTTCACGGGAAAATACTGGGACTTCAAAGGCATAGGAACTTACTATTGCGTCGCCTGCGGCAATGAGTTGTTCGTCTCGGAGACGAAGTTCGACTCCGGCTGCGGCTGGCCCAGCTTCTATGCCCCCGTCGATTCAAATAACCTCGAAGAATCCGTAGATACCAGCCTGTCAAGGGTCAGAACTGAGATAACCTGCACCCGATGCGGAGCCCACCTCGGCCATGTCTTCGACGACGGACCAAAGCCGACCGGACTGCGATACTGTATAAATTCCGCCGCTCTGGACTTTCGATACAAAAAGAACCACGCAGAAGACCCCAACGAACACTCACCACCGGCTACCCAAAAAAAGTAGAGAGCCTCACAAAGCGCTATACCCAATCAGAGCAAAAAATCTCCAATCTCAATGGCGCACTGACGAAACTTCTCCGCAGGCAATGTCACCGTCCGCCACTTCGGGCTGCGCCGCTTCATATTAAGCCGGTAGTCGTCCAGCCTGATGCAGAAGAACAAATACTGAGCCGCGCCGAATTCGAAAATCTTTCTGCCGTCGAAATCCACATCGACATTCTCCATCCTGTAAGCAAACACAAAAACAGCCTCGTACCCGTCCCCCAATACATCCCGCCACTGCGTCAATCCATCGACATCATCGGCCGTCACCCAGCACTCGAAACCAGCCAGCTTTGCCAGGCTCGTCCCGTGAAACTTCCGGCCCTTAACCTCCGCTATGACCGCCCGGCTCTCGCTCGGGTAAAGAAGAAAATCAGGACTCTTGACCGTCTGATGCGAAATCTCCGCCCGCCTGTGCTCATCCGCTGCGACGTAGTCGATCCGATGGTCGATCAGCCAGTTTTCAAACGCCTGCTCATAATGATTGCAGCGGAATTCTCTCACCGCATTTCTCCCTGCATTGCGCCCTCAGGAAATTCAAATATCACCGCCTGCGGCCTGTCCCCACGAAGATATCTCGATCATATTCCCCTCCGGGTCCGCAACCATACTCGACCGCTGCCCCCAGGGCACATCTTTGGGCTGGGCAACCATCTTCGCGCCGGCATCGACGATGCGGTCAAACTCAAAGTCAACATCAAGAAAGTCCGACACATCTATCGTCAGAGAAAATGTCCCGTTCACACCGCTCGGATACGTCGGCTCGGCCTCTATAAACTCCGGCAGTAACGACCGCGCAAACATCCCAAACTCGATACCTTCATTTTCGAAAAGAGCATAACCATCGCCCTCTGTCTTGATTTTCATCCCAAGAACATCCCGGTAGAAAGCCGTCATCTTCTCGATGTCAGTGACAAATATCCCGATTCTCTCAAAACGAAAACCCATTGCTTTTCACACCTTTCCCGCTGCATCCCCTTTCCATACACTCTAACGGAACAGAAGCGGCGCAAATTCGTTCAAATACCGCCGCCAGATACGCCACTCGTGCCCGCCTTCGCTGATATGCGCAACGTGATGAATTTTGTCTTTTTTCAATCGCTCGATGAATACAGTGTTCGCCTCGAACAGAAAATCGTTCTTCCCGCAGCCGATCCACAATAGTCGAAGCTTCTCATTTATCAATTCAGGCTCGGCCAGTAATCTATCGAGACTTTCGCCGCGTGGTACGGCAGAACTGAAAGCCCCCACCCAGCCGAAAGAATCAAGATTGCCCAGCCCCACTGTCAGCGATTGTCCGCCGCCCATCGAAAGCCCCGCAATAGCCCGATCTTTCCGGTCCGCGCTGACGCTATAACTCTTTTCTATATAAGGAATAACGTCTTCGAGCAAATCCTTCTCGAACGCCCCGTACCTGCCGATACTTCGCACATCCGCAGGCACTCTCGGCGTGTGCCCGTAAGGCATTACGATAATCATAGCCCTGGCCTTATCACCAGCAATCAGATTATCCAGAATCAGGTTCGCCCGTCCGATCACAGTCCAGCAATTCTCCGTATCGCCCATCCCGTGAAGAAGATAGAGAACCGGATATTTTTTGTCCTTGCTCGTCTCATAGCCCGGCGGGGTATAGACATAAAACCCCCGTGTCACCCCGAGAGATTTAGACCGATACCTGTGCACGTGCACCGCCCCGTGCGGAACGTCCTGCTCGGCGAAGAACTTCGCCCCTTCGCCGGGCACTTCGACGAGGTTCTTCGCCGTACCCTGCCAGAATTTCATCCACGGATTCGCAGGGTCTGTAACCGAAAGGCCGTCAACCACGAACTCATATTCGTATATTTCCGGCTCGGCCGGCCCCAAGGTCACGCTCCACACACCGTCAGAGTCCTTAGTCATCGCCTGCTGCCCGCGCGAAAACTGAACGCTCACCCCCACGCTCGTCGCCTTGGGCGCTTTAAGCCTGAATGTCACCCGACGATCGGAATGAACCTCCGGAGAAACAAAAGCCCCAAAAGCAGCCCCCGCAAACAAAAGCAAAGCCAACAGGCACAAAGCCGCACTTTTCAATCCGTACATTCTCATTAGACTGCCTCCATGCAAAAAGAATGTTTCCCCTTTGATTACCCCCCCCTCTCCAAACTCACCAGAAAATCATCATACCCGACAACCTCCTGCTCACTGGTCCCCATATCCTTGATTACAAGCTTCCTTCCTTCGAGAAACTCCTGCCCGATAATTACGCACTTCTTCGCATTCTGGGCTGAAGCCTCTTTCAATTGCTTCGAGAGCCCGCTCTCGGGCTTGTAGCTGAAGCTCGCAGAGAATCCTCGCCGTCGAAGCTCACCCGCAAGCCGATAGACATGGCTACCGAAGACGTTGTCTGCGAATGCAACGAAATACTCGATTTCCCTGGTCGATATGCTGTCACCAAGCAGGCTTTTCTCCCGCAGCAGTATCTCCAGCACGCAATCGCCCATCCCCATACCAGTCGCAGACACCATTGGACCGCCGAAATCCTTCAGCAGATTGTCGTATCTGCCTCCGCCGCAGATGGCCCGAAGCTCGCCGACGATGTCATGAACCTCGAAAACAATACCCGTATAATACGCAAGCCCTCGAACGATACTCGGATCATATACGCAATACTCTCCCACGCCCATCATTTCCAGATACGCGAGGACATTCTTGACCTCATTCCACGCTATACGCTCATTTGAATCGGCCTCTATCAGCTTTTCGACTTCCGGAATCGAATCGACCCTCATAAAATCAAGTATTTTTCCTGCCGCATCCTTATCCGGAACCTGCTCTTTCAGAAGCTCTTCGAAGGTATCCGCCGGCAATTTGCCCTTTTTGTCGAGCACCGCATAGATGCCGTCCAGCTTCTCCTGCCCAACCCCTATACCGCTCAAAAAGACCCCCAGGAGCTTCCTGCTGGAAATCTTCACCTTGACATCGCTCGGCCCGAGCCCCACTTCACGAAGAAAATCCACCGTCGCGAATATAACCTCCGCATCGGCAAGAACACTGTCAACGCCGATAATATCGATATTCCACTGGAAGAACTCCCTCAGCCGGCCTTTTTGCGGGCGCTCGGCCCGGCACAGCCGTGGAACAGAGAACCACTTGATAGGCCTGGCAAGCGAATTGATCTGCTGATTAACCATCCGCGCCAGCGTCGGAGTTATCTCCGGTCTGATCGCCAGGTCTCGTCCGCCGCGGTCGGTCATATTGAACAGTTGCTCGACAATTTCATCGCCGCTCTTGACCTGATACATCTTCAGGTATTCGAAGATCGGCCCGTCGTACTCCTCGAACCCGTTCCGCCTTGAAACTCGCTTCCACCCGTCGATAATCCAATTGCGCACCGCCATCTGAGGCGGATAAAAATCCCTCGTACCCTTCACAGGCGGTATCTTCATCTCGCAGTTATCCCTTTGTCACAAACTTGCCTTTATTCTTCGCGGAACCGCCCGATATCGACTGGATTCGCAACTTGTTTTTCTTCGATCTTTGTGACTTGGCCTTCTTTGGCTTCTCGATCTTGTTGTTGTCGAACTTTATCTTGATATACTCTTCCATCTGCTTATCGTCGGTGAAGTGCAGTTCGTAGTCGTACTCGCCATCGACAAAATCGCAATCCTTATGCCGATAACCCCTGCATATCTTCGGGCGTTTGTCGTAGATCTCGCAGCGATAATCCCTGTCACTCAGATGTTTGCACTTATTCTTGATATTGATATACCAGTCGCCATCCTCGACAAAAACCGTAATACCCTCGTGACATAGATACCATCTTATATCGTCGTAATCTTCCTTGTCTTCCGGCGTCTCGATCGGCAGAGCAACATACCGACAGCATAATCCAATACAGTCACCACACTGATTCTCTTTAGCCATTACCACAAACTCCAAACATTCAAAACATTGCTGATCATGCCTTAAGGTTCCTCACTATAAACAATCCCCCCGCCGGCGTCAAGAATGCCTCTCACAATACTGGTAATTTCGGCGGAACTGTGCTATTCTGATACCGGTGGCACTAAAGAAATTCAGACCTATTAATAAGGATATCGGCATGTCCAAACGAGCCTATTTCAAATCGGTTCTGCTCTTGACAGCCGCCGCCTGCCCTATCTTGGCACAACAAGGCTCTCCCAAATCATGGGAACGGCAAGGCCCACTCGGCTTGACGCCAAAACAGGTAACCGGCGACTATCCCCTCTCCGATCAGACCAATAAGGCTAAGTGGAACCGATACGCCCCGATGAGCGACGAATTCGCCGGTACCGAGCTTGATGCCAAAAAGTGGTGGCCCAGGAACCCAAAATGGCTCGGAAGGCAACCCGCGTGGTTCGACCCCGCCAATGTTACAGTCGCCGACGGCAAGCTGCATCTTACCATGAGAAAAGACGAGCCGGCTGCCATGCCCAAAAACAAAGGCTACCACACATACACATCCGCCGCAGTCCAGAGCAAAGGCCTGGTCAAATACGGCTATTTCGAGGTCAAGTGCAAACCGATGGCCTCGGCCGGCTCAAGCTCCTTCTGGTTCTACAACAGCACCCCCAACCTCTGGACCGAGATTGACGTATTCGAAATCGGGGGCAGGGCGCCGAGTTTCGAGAAGAAGTACAATATGAATGTCCACGTCTTCAAGACCCCCACCGAAAATAAACACTGGTCCAAGCACGGAGTATGGTCCGCCCCGGCAGACCTTGCCGATGACTATCACACTTACGCACTCGAATGGGACGCTGAAAAAATCAAGTGGTATTTCGACGGCGTGATCGTCCGCTGGATCGAGAACACGCACTGGCATCAGCCGCTGACTTTGAACTTCGACAGCGAAACAATGCCCGACTGGTTCGGCCTGCCAAGAGACGCCGACCTGCCCTCCACGTACAGCATAGAATACGTGCGAGCCTGGAAAAGGCCAGGCGAAGCCTCGCTGCCCCTCTTCACAGATACGAAATTCAGCAGAGGATTTGTGCTCGGCTATCCTGATTCATCCAAGGGCCGAGATGTGGAGGCCGTCCTCGATCTCGGCAATAACGAGAATAAGCCTGCCTGGCGACTCTGCCAATGGGCCACAAAGTACTCTCTCGCCCGAAGCAAACCCGCCCCCAACAGCCATGGCGACTTTATTTACGAAAACAAAGGTAAGAAAATCGTCGTCGCCGGACCGAACTCACCGAATGCCGACCTTACGCTGGAAATAAGGGGCGACGCCGAGTACGGCCCTGACGCCAGAAAGCAAGGCCAAGGCTGGCCGCACCTGCTGATTGAGCAGGATACAGCTCGAATATATCCCTTGAACAACTTCGATGCAGTCACCTTGAATATCAGCTTCAAACTTCTGCACTGCAGGGCCAACATGTCACCGCAGCAGTACGACCCGGCCCTGCACGCAGCACAATTCCAGTTGTTCCTTATTGTCCGGAACGTACATGAAGCATCCAAAGACCATAACGAATACTTCTGGTTCGGCGTTCCTTTCTTCGACAGCCGCACCGAAATCCCCGGCCCGTTCATGGCCAAAGACACCGGCAAGGGCGACGCGACCGGAAAATTCATATACACTATCGACGGCCGAGAAGTAAACAGCACACCGCCGGCCCGAGGCGACTGGATAAAGCTACAAGAAGACCTGCTGCCTCACATCAAAGCCGGTTTGAAAGAAGCCGTCAAGAGAGGCTACTTCGCTGATTCGGATGTCGAACACTACGCAATCGTAAATATGAACCTCGGATGGGAAATCCCAGGCAGCTTCAACGCCGCAGTACAGATCCGGGATTTCAGCCTATCCACAATTCTCAAGGAGATACCATGAAACCTGCAAGACTGGCCATCGTGATCATCACCCTTATCGCCCTGAACACCCGGGCCGCAACCACACACGCGGAGAACTGGCCTCAATTCCGCGGTCCCACCGGACTCGGTCATACCCAGGAAACGAACCTCCCAACACACTGGGGCGGCCCCGACGACAAAAATATCCTCTGGAAGACCCCAATTACAGGGCAAGGCCACGCCAGTCCTATAGTCTGGGACGACAGGGTATTCGTCTGCACCGTCGAATGGCCTGAATCCGTCAAGGACCTCAAGAAGGTCATTCCGAACCACCACCTAGCCTGCTATAACGCCCACACTGGAAAGCTCCTATGGGATAGGCTCATCCCGCCCGGCCCCTGGCTGAGAACCGATTTCAGGGGCGGGCCGGGCGGAGGATACGCCGCCGCAACACCGGCCACCGACGGCAAACTCGTATTTTGCGCCTTCGCTTCTTCGGTACTCGCCGCCGTAGATTTCAAAAGCAATATCGTCTGGCGAAAGGAGATCACCCCACACACTTTCGATGTCACTCTTGCCTCGAGCCCCATTCTTTACAAAGACACCGTCATACTATTCTGCGCGATGACCAAAAAGGAGGATTCCCGTGTCGTCGCGTTCGACAAAGCCGCCGGAAACATAAAATGGGAGACAAAACTCTCCGATGTCGGCTTCGGACACAGTACCCCTCTGATAATTAACGTAAACCAGAAACCGCAGATGCTCCTGCTGGCATCAGGCGGCTCAGATGCATCGAATGCGCTCCAGAGTATTGATCCGGCAAATGGAAATCGCATATGGTGGTGTCGAGGGCAGGGTGACGTCGCAATGCCGGCATACGGCTCCGGAATCGTGTATTTCGACAGCGGACGAAGCGGGCCGGGAACCGCCGTCGATCCCACAGGGACAGGCGACGTATCCGAAACACATATCCGCTGGTCGGGAGAATACGTCCCCGAAGCACTAAGCTCCCCGACCATAGTAGAAGACCGTATCTACCGCCTTTATCGCCCCGACAGGATAGAATGCCGCGACCTCAAGACCGGAAAACTCATCTACCAGGACAAGCTCGAAAAAATCTCCACCGCATGGGCAAGTCCCGTAGCAGACCCCAAAGGACGACTTTTCTTTGCAAACGCCGGCAAGAGCTATGTCATCCAGACCGGACCCCGATTACTCATACTGGCAACCAACGACCTCGGCGACGGAAACCATCCCTCACCGGCAGTGGCAAACGGAAAGCTATACCTCGCAGGAACACAGAACCTCTACTGCATAGGCAAATAAGCTGCACGAACATCAGGCCAAGCCACATAAACAGCCTAACTTGCATCGGCCGGGATAATACAGAGGAACCTCAGAACCGATTCGCCGGTATTCTTGAAGCAGTGCTCTTTCCCGCCCGGCACAAATATCACGTGCTCGGCGCCGAACGGATACTCCTGCCCTTCGCATACAAATACGCCTTGCCCTTCGACAATGAAGACCTCATGCTCGTGAGGATGCGTATGCAAAGGCGTATGGCCGCCCTCGGCCAACTCGAACATCCGCATCACAAAGTTTTCGGCGCCATCCTCTCTGGAGATAAGCCACCTGATATCCACACCCTCGGCCCCGGCAACGGCCACCGGACATTTGTTGACATTGCTGCTCTTCTCTACTTTCACTCTTCACTCAATCCTTGTATAAAAACCATGTGTTCTAATTCGATTCACCTTAACAACGTCGTTAAGCCCCACAGCACAGTCAGCCGGCCCTCATCGCCTCTATCGACCACGCCCAGCGGATAACCCACTTTCCACCTTGGAACCAGACTCCTTTATCGGCAGAGTAAACCGAAACGATGCGCCGCAATCAGGATTCGATTCGGCCCATATTCTACCACCGTGAGTCTCGATTATAGTGCGACTGATCGAAAGACCTATGCCCATGCCATCCTTCTTTGTACTGAAAAATGAATCAAACACATGCTCAATATCAGCCGCATCAACACCTTTGCCCGTATCAGATACACAAACCTCCACAAAAACTCTTTCCCATAGCCGTGTCTGAATACACACCTCACGCTGCTTCAGCTTTCGATCACTCATCGCATCAAAAGCATTTCTAACCAAATTCAGAATAACCTCTTCGATTTCCACGCTATCGGCCAGGATTTTCGGCAGATCCTTCGCCAGTTCTGTTCGCACTGTAATACCCTTCTGTCCCGCTTCAGCCTTCTCCATTTCCACTACTTCATTGATGACCTCATTAATATCCATCATCGATGTGTGAAGTTTCCGTTTGGCCACAAGACTCCTGATGCGTCGAATAATCTCTCCGGCCCTGCCGGCCTGCGAGGCGATCTGCTCAACCGCCTCGACAATCTTCTCCGATTTACCGGAGCCTGCCTTCATCATGCGAATGCACGCGTTTGCATAATTTGATATGGCGCAAAGAGGCTGATTCAACTCATGCGCCAATCCCGAAGCCATCTCTCCCATAGTATTGATGCGCCAAACATGGGCAAGCTCGCTCTGATGTTGACGAGCCTTCTCCTCAGCCTGCTTCAATTCAGTAATGTCAGTCAGTATCGAGAGGCTTCCCCCGTAACGTTCTCTTTCGTCAAAAATCGGCTGCGGTGATACCAAAACATGGACCACCCTGCCGTCAGGCCTTGTCGTCGAAACTTCATAGGGCTTCGTACCACCGCCTTTCCGCGACTGCAACTGAACCTCGATCACAGACTGAGCACCCTTGTCGAAAAGTTCCGTCCAATGCTTCCCTACAATCTCATCAATGGAGCAGCCGAATATTTCTCCGAGCCGCTCGTTCGCATAAGTGTAATACCCTCTCTCGTCGATCTGGGTCAGCCCGTCGTTCATCGTCTCGGCGAGCATTCGATAGTGCTTCTCCGACTTCCGCAGTTCGTCCTCGGCTCTGCAACGCTCAGATATGTCCAGAACCGTGAAAGTCACGCCAGCCGTGTAGTCATCAATGTCAAGAGGAGTCGAACTCAGCAATACGTCGATTTTCTCTCCATCCTTCCGGACCCATTTCGTCTCAACAGTACCGGTTCCGCTGCGACGAATCTGGTCGTACTTCTCCCTCCCTACGTACTCATAATCCTCCGCCGTCGAATACAGCATCCTTGCGCTCTTGCCTATAAGCTCAGAACGACTGTAACCCAACATCTCGCATACCCTGTCATTTACCTCCATGAGCACTCTGTTCGAAACAACCCCGATCCCGACCGGGGCCACCCGAAAGATACTCTTCAGTCGCGCCTCGCTGTCACGCAACGCCTCCTCCGCGCGCTTGCGATCCGTTATGTCGGTATTGTATGTCTGTATCGTGAAATCTTCGTTACTGCCGCTCAAGCTCGCCGTCACGCTCACCCAGCGGATCTTGCCGTCCTTGCGCAATATACGGTACTCAAGCTGCTCTGCAGAGGCCTGCCCGCTCAAGCGAGCCTCCATATGCTTGACCACCCGCTCGCGATCATCCGGATGAATCAGGGCCTTCGTTTCTTCCGGAGAAAATTTCGAAAGCTCGTCGAGACCATACCCGAGCATCCGCTCGGCGGCACGATTCGCAAAAACCATGCACCCGTTCTTTATCAATGTAACACCCTGCTCCGAATCCTCTACCATCGTTCTGTACTTTTCTTCACTTCTTCGGATAGCTCTTTCGGCCCGTTTCCGCTCTGTGATATCCGTAATAGTGCCAAGTATCGCTGTCTCACCCCCATAGCTGATCAGCCGGGACGTCAGTATTGCCTCAATCCTTCGACCGCCACTGCTCACAAGAGCATATTCGTATGGAGCGACATCCCGTCCTCTCATATGCTCCTTGAAATATTCCGAAACCACCCCGCGCGACTCCGGAGCAATCGTAACCATAAAATCAAATTCCTCCGAGCACAACTCCTCACGACTGTACCCCATCACCTCCTCGAACCGATGGTTCACATATACGATCCTGCCCCCTCTGTTGATGAAGATCATGTTCGGAGACTGCTCGGCAAGCGTCCGGAACTTCTCCTCCGACTCTTTCAAGGCGTCTTCCGCCTTCTTACGATCGGTGATGTCTTCGACCGTCCCCTCGTAGAACAAAATATTGCCCCCGGTATCTCGAATTACCCTGCTGCTCTCGCGAACGAACAGCTTTGACCCATCCCGGCGAATCCATCGCGACTCCAGTCCGACAATCTCTTCTTGCTCCTCCATAAGCCGCTTGAACTCCGCCCGGCTGCCGTCTGCAGCAAAGCCCTCGTCTTCAAGATTCCGTCTCGCGAGTTCGCCAAACGACGAATAGCCCAACATACGCACCAGAGCAGGATTTGCCGCAAGTATCCGACCGTCCGGAGTCGTCCTGTACAGTCCGATTACCGTATTCTCGAATATGCTCCTGTGCTGCTCCAACGCCTCCTCTACGGCCTTCTCCGCAAGCTTACGCTGCGTGATGTCTTCATGCATAACGATAACGTGTTCGAGTTCGCCGCGCTCATCCATAACGGGAAAAACCACGCTGGAAACACAAACAGGATTGTCCGCAACGAAAGGCAGAACGTCGTGAATGTTGTACCACAACTCTGAAATCCGAATGATGTCCCCGTCTTTGAGCTTCTGCAACTCCTCGGAATATCCGGCTTTCTTCAGAACCGGATCCTCAAAAAGACAGTAATCCGGAGGCGGCATAGGCCCCTTATAAAGATCCAAGCATGCCTGGTTCATCCGGACGCAACGGCCGCTCGTATCGAATATCGATATCCCGTAAGGATTCAGATCGATCAGTTTATCAAGGAGAGTGGCCTTTTTTACCAACTCCTGCTCATCCCGTTTACTGTCACCGACATCCCGACCTGCCGGCTTGTACTCGACGATGCGCCCCCTCGCGTGTGAAGCCAAAGACTCTATTTCCTTGATCAGTTCATCGCTGCCTCTGCTGCTGTCATTCATCAATATGCATCCTTGAGTCACCCCCCCAAGGACAATACGCAAAATACCTCAGTACACTCCGCACGACCAGACACCAATCACCGGCGCTTTACGCACAGAACGTCGCGAACATACACGCAGATGCCCGTCTTGTAAAGCAAACAATTAATTCAATTTGCCGGCCAATATCTCAGAAACAACCTTAGGATTTGCCCGACCCTTTGTCCTTTGCATAACCTGACCAAGCAGAAAGCCGACAGCTTTCTTGCTTTTCTTCCCGCCGCTCGTAGCATCCTCTACCGCCTGCGGATTCTCCCCGATAACCTCATCGACTATCCCCTCCAACTCGCCCGCATCGCTTTTTTGAATCAGGTTCATCTCCTCGGCCAGCAGATCGGGATCCTTGCCCGTATCCGACATCGTCTCGAATATCTTCTCTCCCGCGCCGGCGCTGACCCGGCCGTGATCAACCATTCTCACCAACTCCGCCACACCCTCAGCCGTGACACCGAGTTCATCGATCCCGCATCTTTTTTCGTTTGCAAGCCGCAGCCCGACCTGGGTGAGAAGATTGCAGGTGCGTTTAGGCTCGGCCCCGCACGCCACAACCGCCTCGAAGAAATCCGACGTCGCCACCTCGGCGGTTAGTACACCGGCATCATATTCGCCAAGTCCGTACTGATCGACATACCGCATCTGCCTGCTCAGCGGAAGTTCGCACAAACGTTCCCGAATCCGCTCCAGCCACTCGTCGCTCAATTCCACAGGCACAAGGTCCGGCTCGGGAAAATAACGATAATCGTGCGATTCCTCTTTTTCTCGCTGCAGAACCGTAATTTCGCGATCATCGTCCCAACCCCGCGTCGTCTTGCTGCCGGTCTCAAGCACTGCGCCGGTCTCCAAGAACTCGTCGAGCTGCCTGTGCTCTTCGTAATCGATGCTTCTCTCCAAGGCTCGGAAGCTGTTGAGGTTCTTGATCTCCGATATCGGGGTCCTGAATTTCTGTCCGTCTTTTGTAATTGCCAGATTGATATTGGGCTCGAAACGCATATGACCCTTCTGCATATCGCCCTGCGAAACGCCCAGATACCGGACAATTCGCTGGAGTTCCACCGCCAGTGACCTGGCCTCGGCCCCGCTGCTCAAATCAGGCTCGGTAACTATCTCAAGCAAAGGCGTGCCGGCCCTGTTCAGATCCACCTGTGAAAAGCTCCCGGCAGTATGAAGATTTTTGCCCGCATCCTCTTCAAGATGCGCCCGAATGATACGAATCCTCTTCGCCCGGCCCCCTCCAACCGGTATCTCGATGAAACCCTCTTCGGCCAAGGGCATATCGTACTGGCTTATCTGGTAGTTCTTCGGCAAATCAGGATAGTAGTAGCTCTTACGATCCCACTTCGTAAATCTCGCAATTCTGCAGTTCAGGGCAAGCCCCGCAAGAACGGAACACTCGAAAGCCTTCTTGTTCATGACCGGCAGAACGCCCGGCATACCAATGCAAACCGGGCACACCCTGCTGTTGGCCTGCTGCCCGAACTCTACAGCACATCTGCAGAACATCTTGCTCTCAGTGCACAACTGCACATGAATCTCAAGGCCGACAATCACTCTGTGCTCAATACTACTCATTCATCAATCCGCAAATGAAGGCCTTCGCCGACACCAATCGGTCTCTTTCTCATACATCCGCCCTATGCGCAGAAGTTTGCCTTCGCTGAACGTCGGGCCCAGTATCTGGAGACCTATCGGAAGATTGTCATGATCGAATCCGCAAGGAATACTCATCCCGGGAATACCCGCCAGATTGGCCGCTATCGTGTAAACATCCGAAAGATACATCGTAAGCGGGTCATTGATCTTCTCTCCGATCCTGAAAGCCGTCGTCGGCGCAACAGGCATCATGATACAGTCGCACTTCTCGAAGGCGACGGCAAAATCGCCGCGTATCAGGTTGCGCACCTTCAGCGCCTTGAGATAATAGGCATCGTAATACCCGCTCGAAAGCGCGTAAGTCCCTAACATTATCCGCCTCTTGACCTCCTGCCCAAACGCCTCGGCCCGCGACTTGGAATACACCTCGACATAATCTTCGGCCCCGGTGCTTCGATACCCGTAATGCACCCCGTCGTAACGCGCCAAATTGCTCGACGCCTCCGCAGTAGCTATGACGTAGTAAGCGGCAATGGCATACTCCGAATGAGGCATCTCGACTTCGACAATTTCAGCTCCGACCGATTTATAGACCTCGAGCGCAGCCTCAACCGCCCGCTGCACCGACTCATCGGCCCCAGTCGTCAAACCCGGCACAATTCCAATCCTGAGCTTCTCTACCCCCTTGTCAATCCCTTCGAGATAGCTGCAACCTCCGGCGATCCCCTCGTCAACACTCGTGCTGTCGGCCGGATCGTGCCCTGCGATGACATCCATAACAAGGGCCGCATCGGCCACCGTCCGCGTCAGAGGCCCTATCTGGTCGAGGCTCGAACCGTAAGCCACAAGCCCGTACCGCGACACCCTCCCGTATGTAGGCTTGAGCCCCACAACTGAGCAGAAACTCGCAGGCTGCCTGATAGAACCGCCCGTATCCGAGCCCAGCGCCGCATAACAAAACCCCGCAGCAACTGCCGCCGCAGAGCCGCCGCTGCTGCCGCCCGGAACTCTGCACGTATCCCACGGATTGACAGTCCGTTTCAGGCCCGAATTTTCCGTACTCGAACCCATCGCGAATTCATCCATATTGGTCTTGCCAACGATAATCGCATCGGCAGCTATGAGCTTCTCGACGACAGTGGCGTTATAAGGCGAGTGAAAATTCTCCAATATCTTCGAACCGCAGGTAGTAGCCCCCCATTCCGTGCACATGTTGTCCTTCACTGCAACCGGCACACCGCCCAAAAACCCGACCTCTTCGCCCGCTGCAATCCTGCGGTCAACCTCCGCAGCACGCGCCATCGCTCTTTCGCGGTCCGTGCTGATATACGCACCGACTGCTCCATCGCGACCGGCTATCCGCGAAAACACGGACTCCACAGCCGCAACGCTCGTTATCTCGCCCCTCGCAATCCTCTCACGCAATTCTATTGCAGTCAGGTCTTCCATTCACTCAAAACAATCTTACTTCTCGCCCTTGCGATGTTCGAGCAGCCATTCATAAAGCGCCGGATCATCGTATGTAGCCGTCCATGAATCGTGCCCCGCATCAGGGTAAACAGTCAATTTCGCGTCGCCGCCGGCCTGCTTGACTGCCTTGACCATATCTTCCGACTCGCTCAAAGGAACAACATTGTCCTTGCCCCCGTGGAATGCCCAGACCGGCACATCCTTGAGCCTCCAACCGGAAAAACGCTTGCCGCCCCCGCAAATAGGGACTATAGCTGCAAAACGCTCCGGATAAGCCGAACCGAGCGTCCACGTCCCATACCCTCCCATACTGAGACCCGTCAGATATACTCGGCTCGCATCAACATCATAACGCTCCTCGATTTCATCAAGGAGGTTAATCAATACTTCCGTCTTCTCGGTCCACCAGTCGTCCCTCGGGCACTGCGGCGAAACGATAATGAAACCCAGATCCTTACCACCCTCAGCCAGTTTGGGCGGCCCATGAACCTTGACCTTATTCAGATCGTCACCTCGCTCACCGGCGCCGTGCAGGAACATCATCAAAGGCCACTCCTGCTCCTTTTCGCCATACCCCTTCGGAAGATACAGAAGATAGTCGATGCCCAACTGCTTCGTTATTGTCTTCTCGAACGCCTGCGCCTGCTGCTGACCGGGCAAGACCTTATCAGATTTCATATCGCTCTTCTCCGTCTTCGCACAACCAATCAACAACAAACCGCCAATCACAAGACTTACCAGGTAATTTGTTCTCATAAACTCGATACCTCCTTGGTTAAAGTTAATCTCTATGCCCCCCCGCCTCCGTCCAGTATCTTGGGTACCTTGAAGAAATCCCCGTCCCATTGTGGAGCATTCGCCAAAGCAGCTTCCGTGCCCAGCGATTCGCCCGCAATATCTTCGCGAAGGACATTACTAACAGGCAAACAATGCGCCAACGGCTCAACGTCCTCCGTATCAAGCTCGTTCATCTTCTCGACATACCCGATAATCGCGCTCAACTGCCCCGCAAAGTCCTCCACTTCCTGTTCGCACAACTCCAGCCGGGCCAGCTTGGCGACCTTCCGAACTTGATCTTCGTCGATCTTTTTGCCCATTCCCCAATCTTCCTTCAAAAAAAAGCGAGGCAATTACCAGCCTCGCCGCCAAAAACAATATCTATTGAGAAATGGTCGTCTCAGCCGGTCGCCTTCTCGGCGGACTTATAATTACGCTTCGCCGGCTTCTCAATCAGTCCCATCCGAATTGCCTTCGCCGAAACCTTTACCCTGCAAATCTTACCGTCAATAACCGCCCGAACCTTTTGTATATTGGGCTTGAACTTGCGTTTGGTAACACCCGTAACCTTACGACCGACACCACCGAGATACTTCGCCTTACCACGCCTGGCGATACTCTGCCCGGTCTTCGTCCGCTTGCCGGTGAATACACATACTCTGGACATCGAAAACGCTCCTGACTTACCTTTCAGCTATGTTCTTCTGCTCTTATCGCAGTAAAGCAGGTTATTTTAGGGGCTCGCACAAATATTGCAAGCACAAACCCGAATATTCCGCAAAATTACCCCAATCCCCCGCATTTACGCCCCAAAAACGCTCCTGTCGCCCGCGTTTACACCCACCCCTTAGATGGTTCATCCGCCATTACCGAGCATTCTATCCAGCACCCCGCGTATTGGCGCCGAATTGGGCTCCAGTTCCAGCGCCCTTCGAAGCTCTTTGACAGCCTCATCCCGCTGACCCATTTGATTCAGCAAGCCGCCCATATTGCAGTGGAGAATCGCACTGTCCGGACAGAATACCAATCCCCTGCGAAAGACTTTAACGGCTTCCTCCAAGTCGCCCCGCCGAACCAGAATCTCCGCCCAATTGTTATACGCCGGCATGCAGTTCGGCTCCCATCGAACCGCCAGGCGGTAATGCTTCAATGCCTTGTCGGCCTCACCCATTTTGCTGCGGCAACATCCTAAGTAGTAATGAGCATGCCCGCAACTTGGCTTGGCCTGTATGGCCTTCTCGAACTGGGGAATCGCACCGGCAACGTCACCCTGAATATGCAGCACGATCCCCAGCGAGTTGTACCCTATCCAGCTATGCCGAATAAGCCGCTGCACGATGCGATACTCTTCAATCGCACCCGGATAATCCTCAAAAAACTCCGCCAGAAGCACGCCATATTTTTTGTGGAGATACCAATCGTCTTTACTGCCGCTGATTGCATCTCGATACTGCCGGGCCGACCGCTCAATCACCTCATCCGTCAAATTAGCCTTGAGCGCAGCAAGATCCCGAACCATTCTCTCGACTCGCTCAGTGTGATAAAGCTGATTCGTAAAAGGAGGCTTTCGGATAAAACCGTCGAGAACGTCCTCGGCAATCTTGTATCGGTCCCAGTCCGTGTAGGCGAGCCTCGCGGCACAATCGGCTTGGCTCGGAACCCCTGCATCCTCCGACCGCAATCGCCTGATACGCTCCGGAAGCAGTTGCTCAACTTTCTCGAAGACCGCCCCGGCCAAAAGATAATTGCCCCTGAAATTCAGATGAACGTGCTCGTAGAACAGTTCCTCTCCGGCTACACCCTCGGGACTGTTCTGCGCGAACACTTTGACCGAATCCACCAGGTGGACGCCCCGATCCTCGCCCCTGCTCGCCACCGCACGAATAGCGGCGTTGATTCGGTCATCCGCTCGAAAGCGAAGTGTATCGAGCTCGCGCGCTTTGATATAGCTGACATGTGCCTTGTCATATTCACCCATCGCCCAATAGCACCGCCCGAGCCGAAAATGCAGATTCGCATAATCTCCGTCTATCTCTAACGCAGACAGATACAGCTCCACCGCCTCGGCATATTCCTCAGCAGCCTCGCTCGCTGTCCCCTGCTCGTAAATCTCATCCCACTTGCCCTTTTCAGCCCCGCTCAAATCACTGCGATGCAGCGAACCGAAAGGAGGATTATCCTTCAGATTGCTCCCAACCGTACACACCACCACCTCCGCACCGGCCTTGCGACCTAACCACACAATATCCTCGACATTCTTTTCGAAATGACCGTACACTATTCCAAGGCTCGCATCATCCGCGCGAACCTGCTTATCTATAAACATCTCCATCCCCCGCCACATGTCCTGAGCTCTGGTCTTCGGCGTCAGCAGGCCGCTAAGCAATTGCCCCAGCCTCGTCCCCTTAGCCGCAACCCCCGCACGAATCAAAGACAGATTCCCCGAAAGCGGCGAAAAGATCGTCCCCGCACCGTAAGGGCCCGTAACCTCATTGTTGCCGAGATAAACCACGAAAAGGTCCGGATCGCAACGAGCACAATCCTTCGCCGCCTCCAGAATAACGTGCGAGTTCACAGCCACCATCGCAGCCGTTACAACCTCGAAATTGACGCCGGGATACCGCTGTCGAAGCATCGATTCCAGTATTCTGCCGAAACAGAAAGGCTTTTCCGGAACTCCCTGCGCCGCCGATGCACCCAGCACAAAAATCCGGCAGGTGTCCTTTGGTTTGTCCACTGCTATGGAAAAAGGCGTCATCTCACGCGCAAGATGGCGAGGAAAAAAACGCCGACAGAATTCCACGTTGTCGCACCAACGGGCCTCGCCGTCCACTTTCGTCCTCAAGATGGAATTCGCAGGATAACCATAACCAGCCACTCGAAGTCCGACTTCGATCAAAACCAGCACGAAAACCGGAACAACCAGAACAGCAATCCCCCGAAACAGCCATAATTTCCAGCCGCTCACAGGCTTGACCGCCGCCTCTTTTGCCCCTTTATCCTCACTCCGCGCAGAAACCAAGACGACCTTTTTACTCGCCGACGAGTTACTCCCGCCCTTACCGTGTCGGGCATTCCCGTTACCCCCCGAAGATACCTTTCTTCGGCGTTTCGACACCATCTGCCCTGTTGCCCTTACCCCCCTTTTTCTTGTCCGCGTCGGCTTACCTCGTCACCGACTTACGCACCCGGCGTTACACCCTTTCAACCACCACTCTTCCGCATTTTCTGCAATACCCTGCGTATCTCAGCCGAACCGGGGTCTATCCGCAGGGCTTCCTCGATCTGCTTGACCGCTTCATTTGTCCGGCCCTGTTTATGTAAAAGAATACCTAAATTGAAATGTATGTCAACCGAATTCGGCACAGAAACCAGCGCCTTTTCATAAACGCCTATTGCCTCATCCGGCTTGCCCTGCCCGTAAAGAACCGCCCCCAGATTGGCGTTCGCCGCAACATGGTTCGGCTGCAACCGAATCGCCTTTGAGTAATGCTTTGCAGCTCTGTCCAACTGATTGCGCTGTTGATACGTCAGGCCTAACCTGTAATGCACATCAGCACTCGGAGACAAACGCAGAGCTTCCAGATAATGCCGGACAGCTTCATCTGTTCGACCTGCCCTGCCATACAGTCTGGCAAGTTGTGCGTGTCCCATCGCATAGCCCGGCAGCGAATCAACCACCACTCTGCACTGCTCGGCCGCCGACTGATAATCTCCCAGCCCGCCCGACAACAGTTCCACATACCTCCACCGAAGCCACCAGTCATTCGAATCGCCATCGATCGCACGCAGATACTGCTCCGAGAGTTTCCTGAGAAACCCCTCGCCAAGACCGGCCTTGAAGCCGGCAATCTCATTTTCGAGTCTGGCGACATGCTCTGCATGATATAGCTGATTTGTAAATGGCGCTCGTTTGATGTAGGTATTGAGAAGATTACCCGCAATTCTGTATCGCGACCAATCGCTGTAAACCAGTCTTTCGGCGCAATCAGTTTCCGTTGGAAACGCCCGGTCACTCGCTTTTCGACTCGTCACCCGCTCCGGCAGTATCTGTTCCAATCGCTCCAATACAGCCCCGGCCAGGAGATAATTGCCCTTGAAATTCAGATGAACGTGCTCATGAAAGACATCCTCACCTGCAATGCCATGCTCGCAGGCTCGGTCAAGCACGCCGGCCGCATCTACAAGATGGACGCCCCCGTCGGCCCTGCCGCCCGCCACTTCGCGAATAATACCATTTATTCGACTGTCAGCCCGAAATCGAAGCGTGTCAAATTCGCGAGCGTTGATATAACTGTCCCGTGCCTGTTCATAGTCGCCGGTCAACTCACAGCAGCGGCCAATTCGAAACTGCAGAGCCGCATATTCATCGTCGATCTCAGCAGCTTGAAGATAACATTCTGTCGCTTCGACATACTTGCCCGCCCCCTCAAGTTCGCTGCCCCGGCGATAGACCTCCTCCCACTTGCTCAAGTCCTCGTCACTCAAACCCATCCTGTGCAGCGATGCAAAAGGCGGACAATCCGCCAGATTGCTCCCGACCGTACAGGCGATGACCTTTGCCCCGCCGGCAAGCCCCGTACGGATTATATCATCCAGATTCCTGCGAAAATGCTCATATACAAGCTGCAAAGACGAATCGCCTGCCCGTACTTGTTTCTCCAGGAACATCTCCAGACCTTGCCAACTCGCCGGCCCAGCCCTGTCGCCGGCTGTCAGAAGATTGCCCAGCAACTGCCCCAATCTCAGGGACTTCAGTGCAATATCCCCCCGAATCAGCCATAGATTGCCCGAAATCGGACTAAAAATAGTCCCCGCACCGTATGGGCCGACAACCTCGTTGTTTCCCATGTATAATATGAACAAATCTCCCTCTCGATCGGCGCAGTCCTTTGCTATCTGGAGGATGACGTGTGAATTGATCGCCGTCGTCGCTGCTGTTATTACCTCAAAATTCACCCCCGGATACCGCTCCCGCAACATTACCCGCAGAAATCGCCCGAAACTGAAAGCTCCGTCCGGCACACCCTGAGCAGCGGAAGCGCCCAAGACGAAAATCCGATAAGTGTTGTCCGCCTTATCCACGGGAAAGGCAAACGGATCGAACGCACGCGCAATATTCCGGGGGAAAAACCGCCAACTGAATTTTGCATTGTCGCAGTAATAGGGCTCCGCCCCAATCTTAACCTTTACTACAGCATCCGTAGGATACCCGTATCCGGCCACGCGAAGCCCAACCTCGATCGCGGCTAACACCAGAACCGGAACAACGACAACAGCAATCCCCCGGAACAGCCATAGTCTCCAGCCCTTCACAGGCTTGGCCGCAACCTCTCTTGTCACCTTATCCTCACTCCCCACAGGAACCACCGCAACTTTCTTCTCTTCCGGCGGGCCTTTCTTGCCCTTACGCCCGGCATCCCTGCCGGACCTCGAAGATATCTTTCTCCTGCGCTTTGCGCACATCTATCACATATCCTTATTCAGAACCTCCCCGTTAATCCGCCGCAGCCTTTCTCAATGATCGAATCTCAACAGCAGAAAGCCTCCTGAACCTGCCCACCCCCAATCCCTTCACAGTCAATTGGCCGATCTGCGTCCTCTTGAGCGACTTGACCCGCAGACCCACCTTCAGCAACATCCTGCGAATCTGCCTATTAAGCCCTTGCTTAAGCTTGATTTCAATCAGTGACTCCGTGTGGCTCCGCTTGAGAATCTTCACGGATGCACGCTTCGTCCTGCCCTCTGCAAGCCGTACGCCCTTCTTGAGTTTTTCAGCCGTCTCACCGCTGACATACCCCTTGACAGCGACTACATAGACCTTCTCAAGTCCGTATCGCGGATGAGTCAGCCGGTTCGTAAGCTCGCTGTCGTTGGTAATAATGATGAGCCCCGTAGTATCCGCATCGAGCCTCCCGACGCAGAACACCCGTTCACTCGTTTGTACGTAATCTATCGCTCTCTTCCTGCCCTGTGGGTCGCTGTTGGTGCAAATCACACCCTTCGGCTTGTTCAAAAGGAAATATACTTTCTTCGCCGCCTGTATCCGCCTGCTGTTCACCGTAATAACGTCCTTCTCCGGATCGACAAACGCAGGCAGCGTATCGACTACCTTCCGGTTAACACGGACCGCTCCGTCGAGGATCAACTCTTCACACTTCCTGCGAGAATCGATCCCACACGCAGCCAGAACCTTCTGTAGTCTTTGTTCACCCATAGAACCAAACACCGTCCCCTGCCCACTTAAACGGCTAAGCTAATAAGCAAAAAACTTCCCCCAGTTAACACCCAACTTGTCAGCGTATATGATCACGCCGCACAACAAGCCCCAAAGTACAAGCCCAATCTGAAACGGCAGATCGTGAAGAATCAACTGAGTCGGGCCTGTGAACTTGCCCTTCTGCACCAGAGCGCTGAAACGAAATACGCAGTATAAAACCACAGGCGTAGTGTATATCAGCTTGTCCGTTACAACATCGACCGTCCTCTCATCCGTCGCATACAGAAGGAAACACACTATCGCCAGCCCGCTGGTAACATCGAGCATGTGCGCCAGAAGCTCCGGCGTATAACCGCCCAGCGTCTGGCGAAACTGCTCGCCGTTAGCCCCGAGTCGTGCAACCTCGCTGCGACGCTTGCCGAACGCCAGAAAAAGACACAGAGCAAATGTGCAGATGATCAACCAGGGAGAAATACTAACCCTGACAACCAGAGCACCGGCGACTGCACGAAGGCAGAACCCTATCGATATGATGACGCAGTCCAGAATCATAACTCGTTTCAACGCAACTGAATAGAAAACCATCAGCACGAGGTACCCGACTATCAGCCTGCCAAAACCCCCATTCAGCATCGCGCTGCCGGCAATTGCCCCGGCGGCGCACACCATCGAAAGCAAAACCGCAGAACCCACGCCCACCGTTCCCGCCGCAATAGGCCGGTGGCGTTTCTCTGGATGCAGCCTGTCCGTCTCGCGATCCATCAAATCATTGAAAATATAAACTGCCGAAGAAGCCATACAGAAGCAGAGAAAGCCTCCCATGGCGCTGCTAACCGCAAGAAGCACTTCCTTAGGAGCACCGGAAAGCTTCTGACCGAAAATAAGAGCCGCGAAGACAAATATATTCTTCGTCCAGTGCGATGGGCGTATTATCCGCAGAAACCGCATAACTCGATCTTCCTACTATCAAAAACATCGACATCCTGTTCGATAATGTGTAGGATTATAACCGGCTTGGCGCATCTTGTATAGAATATTGCGCGCCGACACCGGTATGAATTGTGAGCCGAGAACTGCGAAACATGATAAAAACCGTAATTCTGGACTTGGACGACACTTTATACGACGAAATCGACTACTGCAGGAGCGGATTGGCCGCAGTCGCCGAATACCTCGCCGCCCTGCACCGGTCACCCGCCGCCGATACGCTGTTCCAGGCCTTGTGGCGGCAATTTGCCGCCGGCAACCGCACGAAAACATTCAATGCCGCTCTTACCGAATTAGGCGTTACCCATGATGACCGCCTCATCGGCGAACTCATACTGCACTATCGCAACCACATTCCGAAAATCACCCTACCTCCTGACAGCAGGCACGTCCTCGCTCAATTGGCCGAGAAATACACCCTCGCTCTGCTCTCTGACGGATTCCTTCCAGCCCAAAGACTCAAAGTCCGGGCCCTTGGCATCGAACACTATTTCAAGACAATAGTCTTTACCGAGGAACTCGGCCGGGAATTTTGGAAACCGTCATCGGCGGGCTTCGAGAAAATACTGCAAACTCTCGATACAGCCCCCGAAGCTGCAACCTATGTCGCGGACAACGAAGCAAAGGATTTCATCGCCCCAAACGACCTCGGCATGACGACAATACAGCTAATCCGCCCCAACAGAATACACGCACTACCACCGGAAGGGCCTGAAACTTCCCGCCAGCAGAGCCAAAGGACAAAACCCGACCACAGAATCCACCGGATAACCGACCTGCCCGGGATCCTGGACGGACTCTAATCCACATCCCTCACGGTTTGGCTATCGAGATGCGTTTCTTGGCCCCGCAACCCTGCCGATCCCGCGAAGGTCCTCGGCAGGGGCGGCCTCCTTTATTGCCCATTTCGCGCGCGGAGATGAAGGAGACTTCATTCTCCCAAGATGCTCCCGATACCACGCGACAGCCCTTCTTACACCTTCCTCAAGAGCAACTTCAGGACAGAATCCCAGAAGCTCTCTGGCCCTGCTTATATCAGCGGTAAAACTGCAAACTTCACCGGTCCTCGACGCGGAGAATGTCAAGCGACTGCTGCTTGCAAGCTGATTCAGGATAATCTCCCCCAATTTCGCCAGAGACACCCCCTGTCCCCGAGCTATATTTAAGACATCACTCTTCACAACATCGAACCGCCTGATCGCCTCAATAATTCCATCGACGGTATCGTCTATGTATGTGAAGTCCAGTACCTTCTCCTTACCGTAGATCTCAAGATCGCCGCCTTCGAGCGCGTTCATTATGAACCGGGGTACTACCCGGTCACTCACATCATACATACCATAGACATTGGAAAAGCGGAGTATCAGAAAAGACAAACCATAGCACCGCTTATAAGCATGCACCATCGCTTCCCCTGCCATCTTCGAGGCGGTATATGTACTCTCGCATCCCCGGATACGCACATCAGCCTCCCCATGGAAAGCCTCCGCTGTATTGCCGTAAACTTCACGGCTGGACGCGAAAATATACCGTGATATGCCATTTACTCTGCAGAATTCAAGCGTATTGAAGGCTATATCTATATTCTCCCTGGCCAAATCGGGTTCCAGAACAAGATTGTAAACCCTTGCGTTGGCGGCGAGGTTAATCACCATATCAACGTGTTTATCCAGCTTCTTTAGCGTATCGCCGCAGCGCAAGTCCCCAATTATGGTCAACTTGTTTACTTGCTCGTTCCAGGTATTCACCCTCTTGTCAACACAGATAATCTCATACCCCTCCGACAATAACCTCTCCGACAAGCGTGTGCCGATCATCCCACTGCTGCCGGTTATAAGAACCCGTTTAATCACAAAAATCTCCATCTTTTCCTGCTCGATTCAGCCGCAGACAAAGTATACGACGCACGCACATGGATTGTCAACAAAAAACGCTCCAAAATTAATTCCACCTCTTAACCGCAACATTGAAATCCTGTAATGGAGTCACGGTGACTGCGAATTATCGATGGAAAAAAAGGTTGAATTCCCTGATACCTTCGGTTAGGAAAAGACGCCATGAAATTCGAAACAGGAAATATGGCCAAGACGGCTAAGGAAGTGACCATTCTGGGCGCAGGCCCCGCGGGACTGGCGGCAGCGCTCGAATTGACCAGAAACGGAGTCACCGACGTTTTGCTGATTGATGTGCATTCACAGCCCGGAGGCTTGTCGAGAACGCTTGTTTTCGAAGATGCCCGTTTTGACATCGGCTCTCATCGTTTCTTCACAAAGAACAAGGAAGTAAATGACTTATGGCACAACCTGCTCGGCGAAGACTTCCAGCCGGTCCAAAGGTTGTCCAGAATTTACTACAAGAACAAATTCTTCAACTATCCACTCAAACCCTTCAACGCCCTGAAAAACCTGGGCTGCTGCGAATCAGTCCATGCCATTCTCTCATATCTTTGGGCCTCTATGAGGCCCTCTGGAAAGGAAGCCGAGACCTTCGAGCAATGGATCAGCCGGCGCTTTGGGAGAAAACTCTATCTGACATTCTTCAAGACCTACACCGAAAAAGTCTGGGGAATCGAGTGCAACCGGATAGGTGCAGACTGGGCTGCTCAGCGAATCAAGGGCATGAGCCTTGTGACAGCCTTGCTCAATTCCCTCAAATCCACGGGCAAGGCCGGAAAAGCCAAATCCCTCGTCGATGAGTTCGATTACCCGAAATACGGCGCCGGCATGATGTATGATAAAATGGCGCAGGAAATACGGAAAACCGGAGGACAATTCATGTTCGACACATCCGTCAAAAAGATCGTGCTAAACCAAAACCGAGTCACCTCGGTGATAGTAGAAACAGATGGGCAAGAGACCGAACTGCCCGTAAATACGGTTTTTTCCTCTATCCCGCTGACCACCCTCGTTAAGTCCATGACGCCGGGAGCGCCGGATAATGTGTTCAGCAGCGCCGACGAGTTGTATTTCAGAGACCACATCACCGCCAACTTGATAGTCGAAGAAGATAATCTCTTTGATGACCAATGGATATACATCCACTCGCCCGAAGTGAAGATGGCCCGGCTGGCAAACTACAACAACTTCAGCAGATGCATGTCGGCAAACGGCGCCTCCGCCGTTGGTGTCGAGTATTTCGTTTTCAGAAATGACAGTATATGGAATTTGCCGGATCACAGAATACTCGAACTGGCAAAGCAGGAATTGCACCGGATGAACCTGATCAACAAAAATTCCGTCAATAAGGGTTTTGTTGTTAGGGAGACGGACTGTTATCCGACCTATTTCCTCGGCTTTGAGAAACCCTTCCAGAAGCTCAAAGAATTCGTCTGTTCAATAGACAATCTGCAGTGTATCGGAAGAGGCGGAATGTACAAATACAACAACCAGGACCATTCGATATATACCGGTTTACTTGCCGCCAGAAACCACTGCGGCGCCGACCACAATCTCTGGGACGTCAATATCGACGCCGAGTATCACGAAGGCTCCCAGAGACAAGTATGATCCTGCCTTCACCACACCCATATTGCCGGATTACCCCCCCCGCACTCAATGCCGGCACACAGACGATGGACCTCGTTTTAACCCCCTGCCGCCGCTCTGAGCGTCCGAATAACCGTTTCCCTGCCCAAACCGCCCCTTTTGCCCTTTTTTCTATTGACTCCAAGCCCGCAAAAAGCGATAATAGACGTATCTAAATGGGTTTCTAATGGGTGATTCTCTTTTTTCAAAGGAGTTTTCGATATGCCGCCGCATAAGAGACAGCAGAGCAATGCTATGCTCTATACGCTAATAGCCTTCGTAGGTCTTTTCATGGCCGCCGCGACAGCCGCCATCATCTTCTATGTTAAATCTGAAGATTACAAGACAAAAGAAGAGGCCGCGAGCTCGAAGATACTGGAAATCGCAAGCCCGCAGGAACAGACAAGACTCGGATCCATCGTAGGCACAAGGCTCGGCACAAGACAGAACCAGAAGACCTGGTTCGGAACGCTCGCCGTGCATCTCGACAGCGCTCTGACCCTCGTCACCGGAACAATACCGCAGGATACCAACGCCAAGGCGAAGCTTGACACCGCCTTGCAGGAAGTCGAAAAGGCCATCGCACTCGCACAGGAATATGTCACATTGGCTGACGCCGACCCCAACACCATAGGACTCACAACCCTGATTGCGGATTTGAAGACCGAACTGGACAACAAAATCGCAGCCGCCCTCACACTCCAGAACCAGCTCGCCGAAACCCAGCAGACCTGGCAGGATGCAAGAGCCGCAATGCTCCAGAAAGAAGACCTCCTCCAGGCTGAAAAGAACATACTGCAGCAACAGGTCAACGCAATAACCGCCGACTACGACAAACTCAGAACTGTGCTGGAACAAACTACGGACCAGCGAGTCCAAAACGTAATGACCCAACTCGATGAAGAGAAAGCAAACCGAGACCAACTGAACCAGGACCTCCTCAAAACCCAGGCCCAGCTTGGACTGGTGGAAGAGAGAATGAAGGCGGCCCAGGAAAAGGTCGCCGCCATAATGCCGCCTCCGGACAGCAACGCCCCGGCAATGGTTTCCGACGGAAAGATCATACTCGTCGATCTGCACACCAAAATCGTCCACATCAACAAGGGAAGTGACGATCATGTTTACCAGGGCCTGACATTCGCCGTCCATGACAAGAACGCCCCACTGCCCAAAGACGGCAAGGGAAAAGCCGAAATCGAAGTCTTTGACGTCCAGAAGACCATCTCCGCCGCCAGAATCATAAACGCAGACGCCAGAAGGCCGATCCTCAGAAACGACGTTATCAGCAATCTCATCTGGGACGCCGACAAGAAAAACGTATTCGTTATTGCAGGCGACTTCAATCTCGACAACAAGGGCGGCGTTGACGACGACGCCGTCATTAGAATGAAGGCGCTGATCGAAAAATGGGGAGCAAGAGTGGACGATGCAGTCTCCGTCGATACCGATTTTCTCATCCTCGGCAATAGACCTGCGGTCCTCAGAAAACCAACCTTCGAACAAATAGAAATCGACCCTCAGGCGATGGATAAGTATGAAGCTTCCGTCCAGGCCAGAGACAACTACGATAAGATCCTCTCCCAGGCCCAGAACCTCTGGATCCCGATATTCACATATGACAGGTTTCTGAATTTCACGGGCTACAAGCAGCAATCCGCAAACGCCGGGGCATTCTGAAAACCCGACACCTGTCACGCAAAGCCCACCATGTGTCATGCTGAGGCGCGGAGGTAGCATTTGTCTGCGACGTAGATATATGTCTTTTTCAAAGAGCTGTCGGCCGGGTCCTCAGCAGGCTCAATTTCCAGTAGTATTGTCGGCAGTTTGCCGGTAATG
>JAFGCD010000089.1 GCA_016932835.1 Sedimentisphaerales bacterium | reverse complement strand
TAAATTTTTATGGAGACAATATGAATTCGTACTATATATCCCGTCGTTCGTTTATGAAATCGCTCATTGCATCCGGTGCGGCGGCTCTGCTGCCGTCGAAGCTCGAAGCCGGTTCGCCCGCTAAGCATCCCAATATCGTGCTGATTTACGCCGATGATCTCGGATACGGCGACGTCGGCTGCTACGGGGCCGCTAAAGTCGAAACGCCAAATATCGACAGGCTCGCCTCCGCGGCAGTGCGCTTCACAAACGCCCATTCCTCCGCCGCGACATGCACCCCTTCGCGGTACGCGATGTTAACCGGAGAATACGCCTGGAGAAAGAAAGGCACGGGCGTCCTCCCCGGAGATGCCAGGTTGATTATTCAGCCGCCCCGCACCACATTGCCGTTGATTCTCCAAAGAGCAGGCTATGCAACAGGGGTCGTCGGAAAGTGGCACCTCGGATTGGGCGGCCGTGACCTCGATTGGAACGGCGAAATCAAGCCCGGCCCGCTCGATATCGGCTTCGACTACTGCTTCCTTATACCCGCCACCGGAGACCGCGTGCCCTGTGTGTACGTCGAAAACCGCCGTGTCGTCGGCCTCGATCAATCCGACCCGATTAGTGTCAGCTTCGGAAAACCTATCGGCGATGAGCCGACGGGCAAAGAGCATCCCGAGTTGCTGAAGATGAAGCCCAGTCACGGACACAACCAGACGATAATCAACGGCATAAGCCGTATCGGCTATATGAGCGGAGGCAAAGCTGCGCGTTGGGTCGATGAGGACATGGCCGACACCATTACCGACAAGGCCAAAGCCTTTCTGGAGAAGAACAGGAATCACCCGTTCTTTCTCTACTTCGCCACGCATGATATCCATGTTCCGAGAGTCCCCCACCCCCGGTTCGCCGGCAAAAGCGGGCTCGGCCCCCGCGGAGACGCGATTGTCCAGTTAGATTGGTGCGTCGGAGAGATTCTCAAGACCCTCGATCGGCTGAAGCTTACCGAGGATACCATTGTCATCTTCACCAGCGACAACGGCCCGGTAGTGGACGACGGCTACAAGGACCAGGCGGTCGAGAAACTCAACGGCCACAAGCCTTCAGGACCATTGCGAGGCGGAAAATACAGTGCCTTCGACGCCGGCACGCGCGTTCCCTGTATAGTGCGCTGGCCAAACCGGATAAATGCCGGAACCTCCGATGCCCTAATCTCGCAGATTGATTTCATGGCCTCCTTCGCCGCGCTGACAGGCCAAAAGCTCGCTCCCCAAGATGCACCGGACAGTTTCGACGTCCTCGGGGCATTGCTCGACCACACTAAAACCGGACGCGACCACCTGGTGGAACAGGCGGGAGTGCTTTCTCTGATTAAGGGAGATTGGAAATATATCGAACCTGGCAGAGGCCCGAAAGTAAGCGCTGCTACCGGCATCGAACTCGGCCGCGACACGAAGCCCCAACTTTACAATCTCAAAACAGACCTCGCCGAAGAACACAACCTCGCAGCCGAGCATCCCGAAATCACCGAAGAACTGGCCCTTATGCTAAAAAATATCCGCAATTCCAAGCGCACCAGAAAGTAGGAATCACGTCTGGTAGTGATTCTTGCAGTTTTTGGTTCCGCTAATTTGAGTTGACTGGCACGGCAACTACGATTCTGATCACAGGCGCCGATAAGCTTGTCGGCACCAATACACCCGGTGGAGATGCGGCATATATAGCGCCTTCTATCATAACATTGCCCAACAGCGGTATGAAGTTGATAGTTGAGGCCGATATAGTAATAAATCCAGATGGCCCCCTCCGCACACAGCTCTTTAATAATGCATTTTATCCGGTATTACGCCTCTTACTCCCCCTTTGGGATTTCCCACATCACCGGTCCTCCGCGGAATCAGATGTATATGAGCATGAAAAATCGTCTGACCGGCAGCCTCTCCACAATTCATGCCAATGTTAAAACCAAGAACAGAGTCATCCGATTCACAAATACGATCTCGCATCACCCTAATCAGTTCTTCAGCGTCAGCCCGCTCCTGTGTGGTCATCGAGAAGAAGTCGGGCGTATGTCGCACAGGCAAGATGAGCACATGACCTTCTGAAACGGGATGTGCGTCAGGAATTACGAAGGCTGATCCATACTGTTCAATGACATCTTCGGCAATATTGGATGGGCAGAATGGGCAAGCAAATTCAACTTCGCCAGCCGTTCCTTGGCAATAATCGTTCATGCCATTCTTGTCTTGCATAGTCATGTCTTTCATGCCTTCGGTGCTCAATACACAGTTTTTCTAACTGCCGGCTGTGACCTCAAATAGAGGAGAAGGCAGCTAAGCTTCAAGCGAGCGTCTCGTCAATCGAACCATCCGGCAGCATATTGTCCGGATGAGCCACACCCTGTGTCTCCAGCTTGTACCGCCTGCATCGCATCCACCCGCCGCTGGACTTACAGTACTGCTTAGACCAGCGCATATCTATCTTTCCTTGCCTTTCGTGCCGTCTAAGAGGGCACACAGCATACCACTTGCAGACTATCATCCTTCCGTATATTCCTTATCGGCTCGCCTGGTTTATCTCCTGTATTTCATTCTTGAACCGGTATCCACTTGTCGGCTTAAGTTATAGGCCCTCCCCGCTTGCCAGGCAAGGAATTTGAGGCGGTAAAGAAGGCGGAAAACGCGAGCTAAAACAAAAAGGGCCGTCGGCATGAAGAACAAATGGCTATTTCAGTACATTCGACTGATTGACAGCTATGTGCCTCACATGACCTGCCCCCCCAGAAACTGGACCAGTTTTCGGGCAACACCGCCAAACCCAATTGCCATAGAATTCGAAAAAACCGCATTCTCACTCTATAAAACGGAGAGGGCGGGATTCGCTTGCGCGGCTCGCCTGCGGCGTGTCGATCCCGCGTGATGCCGCTTCGCGGCATGCGTGTTCTCATCCCGCATAAGATGCACGAAATAAGCGCCGCCGAAGACGTGTCGCCGGCAAAAGAAACCTGCCGGTAACGGAGAGGGCGGGATTCGAACCCGCGGTACGGGTTTATACCCATACGACGGTTTAGCAAACCGTTGCCTTAAGCCGCTCGGCCACCTCTCCGAGCAATCAGGCGGTAGTTTACAGCCTCTCAACAACCATTGCAAGCAGATAAAACGCAAATTGCCTTCTTTTTACCGGCCGATTCGCAAATCCCCTGAAAATTCGCAGCCTATTGGCCGCACAATCTCTCAATATCCCTCGCAACAATCTCCGCTATGACGCGGTCCCGCTCAGACAATTCCGGCGCCGCCCGAGAAACTCTCCGCCCGGTCGTTGCAGCCTCGGATGCTTTGACCCGGCCCCTGCTCTTGACGCCCGGGCCTCTTCGCTTTGCAGATGCCGTTCTCCGCTGCTTGGCCAGGATTTGGTTGTCCAGGTCAAGTTGAGGTATTTCGCTGTCCTTCCGCCCTGCCGCAACAGACTTGGTTGTCTTCGGTTGGGCGGCTGCCTTGCCGGTTGTCTTAGATGCAGAGTCCTTTTTGGGGCCGGTTTTTTTCTTCGGCACTTCGGCCTGCTCACCATAGGGAGGCAACACATCGCCCGCACGAAGCACATCATCACCCTTCTTTTTGCGACCGGCCTTACTCATCACCTTTAGTCTCCTTCAATACTACTCCAGTCTAACAGAAAAAGACACGAAAGTCAACCCTCAGCCGCTTTGCCCAATCGCCGCTACAGACGCTTGACATAGCAGTAATATGCCCCTCGCGACTGCCCGTCTTCATCGATAAACCACGTTTCAAGCCTGGCGCTGCCGGCCTTGAGTTTCAATCGAAACTTCGCCTCGACATCGTCGTCGCCGACCGGTTTGCTCTGGTCGATATCGGCAATCCTGATTCTCGCCTTGCTTGCGCTGATAGCTTTCCCGCCATTAATGGCGGCATTGATGGGTTTATCAACCTCCCTGGGCCATCGCCGCAACGCAAATTCATATTCCCCGTCGCGCTCGACCTGGACGGCCCAGAATCCATTCGATTTCGCGGCATTACGAACGGCATGCTGGCTCCATGCAGGGTCGGCGCCGTGCCAGTCATGCGACATCAGGCGGGTCGGGTTTTCCTTATCCGAGCCGAGGACTATCTCGCAGTAGTCATCGAATCCCTTTGCCAGGTCCGCCCACCACTGCTCGTAAGACCGCCGCATTTCCTCGACGACTGCAGGGTGGGAATCAGCAACATTGCTTTTCTGGAACGGGTCGGACTGGATGCAGTAAAGCTGAGTGCCGTTTATCAGACGCCATTGGTTGGTCATTACAGCACTGGTGCGCCATTTCCGCGGATGTTCAATTCGCTGCGAATGCACCAGCAGCGTGCGAGCCGGCCAATCCTCGTCACTTCCCTGCAAAAGCGCAGCCAGACTGGTCCCGTCGAACATAACGCCCCTGGGCTCTTTCAATCCGCACAAATCTATGAGCGTCGGCAGAACATCGATATGGGCAGTCAGCGCTGCGATGTCTCTTCCGCCGCCAAGCCCCCCGCCGGGCCAGCGGAGAAAGAACGGCACGCGATGCCCGCCCTCATACTGTGAGCCTTTCATCCCTCGCATACCACCGGCTGCACCGGCTGATGTGCCGTTGTCCGTCATAAAGATCAGAATCGTATTCTCTTCAAGGCCGAGGGTCCTCAATCGCCCGGTCAGCCGGCCCACATTCTCATCGATGTTCGTAATCATACCGTAAAAATTGGCCTGATTAGCTTGGATACCCTTGTCTCTGTAAGGCTTGCTGTATTTCTCGGCCACGTTATAAGGACCGTGCGGGGCATTCGTAGGGATATAGCAGAAAAACGGACGGTTCTTATTCGCCTCGATAAACTTCATGGCATTATCGAACCAGATATCCGTGCAGTATCCCTCGAATTTCTCCTCCTGCCCGTTGTGGAAATACGTATCGTCGAAGTAAGTATTACCCCAATAATCAGGCCCCTGCCCTACGCCGCCGCCCCCGTGAATCAGCACCTCGCCGAATCCTCTGTCCTGCGGCCGATACGGATAGTTGTCACCGAGGTGCCATTTACCGAAGATTCCCGTCGCATATCCGCTCGCGCTGAACACATCAGCCATAGTCGCTTCATCCCGGCTCAATATCGACCGCCCCATAATCGTATGCCATACGCCCGTCCGCGAGGAATATCGCCCCGTCATCAGGGCAGAGCGCGTCGGAGAGCAGGTGGGGTCAACGTGGAAATTCGTCAGTCGAACGCTTTGCGAGTGAAGCTTGTCCAGGTTCGGCGTAACGATTACCTCGTTGCCGTGGCAATGCAGATCGCCATAGCCCTGGTCGTCGGTCATCACCAGAATCACGTTCGGCCGCCTGCCGCCCTTCTTCGACATGCCTCTCACCGCCGAGCAGCCCATTACAGGCAACGCCGCTGCAAGCCCCGCTCTTCGAAGAAAACTGCGTCGATTCAGCCGCAACCGATTAGGCATATCCGCTCCCTTTATATCAGAAATCGTTTGAACATTCTGCCAATCACGACGATTACGCCGGACCAACCGAGAACTGCGTAAACCCACCCAGATCGAACTGCTCGACCAGTGAATGAACATCGTCTGCGGTCACAGCCTTGATCGCCTCGATATCCTCGTCAACCGTTCGATATTGCCCGAGATAAGTCCAGTTAAAACCGAGATCGACCAGACGCCCCATCGGCAGCTCGTTCTTGATGACCAGTGCGCTGAGTATCTTATTCTTGGCCATTCGCAATTCGTCTTGGGTGACGCCTTTCTCGGCGACGCTTCTGAAGACGCCTCTGACGATATCCATCACTTGTGAGACGTTCTCTCTGCCGCACCGCAGATAACTGCAAAAGGCCCCGGTGCCGTCCATCGCCGCAAACTGCATCACGGCCGCCTCTGCAAGCGCCTTATCAACCAGTTCCCAGAAGAACCGCGACCCGACATCGTCCCCGATGATGGCCGCGAGAACCGAACCGGCAAAACGCCGCTCATCCTGCGCCGAGACCCCCGCACTCATCAGGCACATGTGCTCACGAACCAGCTTGGCCCTCTCAATCCGCTCGCTCTTGCCGCTGCCGGCACAGTCGGTCAATTCTCTTCCTGCGGCGCTTTTCCCCCATTCGCCGCAAGGCCCCTCGATAATCGAACACATTTCGTCCCAATCGAAACTGCCCGCCAGCGCCGCTACCATATTGTTCGGCGCATACCGCCTGCCAAAGTATCCCCGCATCTGTTCGGCTGTCAAATCATCTATACTCTTCTCACTGCCCAAAACGCTGTACCCACACGGATGACCGCCGAAATACAGTCCCCTGCACCTATCCATAACATCAAAGACAGGCATATCCTGATACATCGCGATCTCTTCCTTGATAACATTCTTCTCCATATTAAAATCGTCGTCGCGAAGTGCCGGACGCATCAACTCAATCCAAAGCTTTGTCACTTCGCCAAGGTATTCCGGAAGAACCGCCGCATAGAAAACCGTATTCTCCTCGCTCGTGAAAGCGTTGAACTGCGCCCCAGTCCTGTCGAAGGCCTCATTCACCTCGAATGCGCTGAGCTTGTCCGTGCCTTTGAAAAGCATGTGTTCGAGATAGTGCGAGACGCCGTTAATTTGACTTGTCTCATCGCGCGAGCCCGTCTTAACAAAAAACCCGACCGCCGCCGACCTGGCCGAACTGTTCACCTCGCCTATCAAGTGCAGGCCGTTATCCAACAACTTCTTCTTGAATTCCATACGTCTCTCTATTCAACATTCACTTCTTTCGGGCCGATGGTCACAACCGTGAAGTCCTCGAGCCTTCTTTTCCGCAGAAACGCGATAACCGAATCGGCATTCGTTGCCTCTATCTTTTCCTTGATCTCGTCGAGACTCCGCACTCTGCCCAGCATGTAATAATCGCTGCCTATTGCCCCCGCCCGGCTGCTCGACGATTCGCTCTGGAGGATCAACGCGCTCTCAAGCCCCACCTTCGCACGCGCAATCTCTTCTTCGCTGATGCCCTCTGCAAGACGCTTGAACTCGCCGACGATTACATCGAACGTCTCCTGGGCCTTCTCCGGCGTCGTCCCGGCATAGCACATCACCCCGGCAGCATCCTTCAATCCGTGATAGCGCGCCCCGATGGCGTAACATAAACCGCGCTTCTCACGCACCTCCGTAAACAACCGCGCACTCATTCCGCCCGAGAGCACGGAAATCGCCACGCGCGCATTATAATAATCCTCATCCGCCAGCCTGACCGTATCGGCCATAAGACCGATATGCACCTGGGCGCTGTCGTCGTCGATATGCGTGTACTTGCTTCCCCTGGGGCCCAATTCGCCCCCCCCGACCGGCTCCTGCCGTTCGACTGCGAAAAGCCCTTCCAACTGCGTGCAGAGCTTTTCGAAATCATACTTGCCGGCAACCGAGAAGATAGCCTGCGACGGCCTGAAATGTTCTTTGACGATTTCACGAACCCGCTCGGCCGTCAGTGCTTCGAGCTCGCTCACATCCCCGACCGTGCTCCGGCCAAGCGGATGCGGGTAGAACTGCTCCCGCAGTTTGATCATGACCTTCTGTCTCGGATCGTCGTCCAGTGAAAGTACGCCGTCGATAGCCAATTGCCTGGCAGGCTCGAATTGCTCATCCGTCAGGCTCGGACGAAGTATCACATCGGCATACAAATTCACCGCCTCGGCCAGGTTGCTCGCCTCCATCGAGGCGCCGAGAGATATATGTGAACTGCCGACCGAACCGGCCCTGTGCAGGCCAAGCCCGTCCAGGGCATCGCCCAGTTCCCTGCTGCTCCGCTTGCCGGCGCCGCGGAAAATCCAGTCGTTGATAACACTGCCGGCCCCGCAGCAGCCCTGTCCAACAACAGAAGCCCCTGCAGGCAGCATGAAGCCGAATGCAGCCGACTCGACTGCATCCATCGGCTCGCCGAGTACCACCATCCCGTTATCCAAAACATGTTTATCGAGTTTCTCAGCCATTAAATGCGTTCCCTTGCCGGTTTTTCACGCATATTAGCACGCCCGCCTCCATTTGCCCAGAACATTCCGCCCCGATTGCTCAGGCCAACGCCCCCTCAATTCCGCCCTTTCGCATGGGGAAAGATACGAATACCCTCAGTTCTTCTCTATCTTTCCCGTGGAGGTATTCAGCTTCTCGTCATCGTTCAGCATTCGCTCGACAACCCAATCGTCCCCGACTTGCCTCAGCAGGTACCTTCGATGAAGCTTCTTATCCGTTCCGGTAATCCAGTAGCCCAACCTTGCTTCCGCCATTTGGTGCTTTCGGCTAAGGCGTCTCATTACACCCAGGTCAGTCCTGAATGCCCCGCCTGGAATCTTCTCCTGCAGTTCCTTTTCAAGTCTTTGCGCAACAAGGTACAGGAAATATTCCCTTTGGTCGTCTTTGTTGACCTCGATCAGGGGGTGCGCCGCGAAGAGTTCATTTCCCTTCAGTTCCCCGACCACGTGCCACCCGTCGCCGCCCTTGCGCAACTGAGCTCTGAGAAATCTCTCGCTATCATTTTCTTTGTAATGGACATCAGCACCGCCGACCCTGTCGTCGCTGTTGAACCACTGGCTGTAGCTGCCTGCTGCAGAGGAGACTTGCACATCTTCTCTTCCGAGTTTCTTGCGAAGATACAGCTTAATGGCATACTGCAACGTCTCGAAACTGTCGCTGCGCAGATCAGGATGACCGTCGATAATTCGCAATCCACGAAGCTTCGCCCTGAAAGTCCCCTTCAAGCGAACGTCTTTTCCGGGGGCGTTAAGCAGAATCTTACCCTCAAGTATCCCATCATCCTCATCCCCGAACGTCAGTTCCAATTCATAATCTTCCCGCTTCAAATAATCGTGATGTTGATTACCCCTGCCCTCTGCGTAGAATCTGAAAGCTATACTGCTTGAAAAACCATCGCTGTAATCAAACTTGAACGACCTTCCAACCGGCACTATGCCATGGACACCGCCAAGAAAAGCACTTACCTCGGGCGGAGTCACAGATCCCCTGCTCCCGTGAAAACTGAGCATTCGCCCGGCATCGATAGTCACGTCGCCGCCGATAATATCCATGCCGTGAACGCGCCCCATAAGTTCGGGTATTTCATCGGAAGCGCTCACAGTCTTAGCACCGCCGCCCTTAAGAAGCCTTGCGGTTTCATCGCTGCCCCACCACAGGGCAAAATCGAGGGGGCTGTTTCCCGCCTCGTCGATCGCGTTTATATTGGCCCCTGCATCAATCAGCATATCAGCTATTTCAGTCCTGTCCCAAACTGCCGCCGTATGAAGCGCCGTGCTGCCGTGGCCATTCTTCAGGTTAATCTCCGCCTTGGCTTTGACCAGCAGTTCGGCTATTCCCGAATCACCTCTGGCGACCGAAATATACAAAGCCCTTATACCGTCGTCGGCGGAGGTATCGACATCGGCGCCTCGGCCCACAAGCATCTTGACTATCTCCTCGTATCCCCCCGCGGCGGCATGAACGATCGGCGGTATCCCTTTCGTGTCCTTAGCGTTAACGTCCGCCCCCTTCTCCAACAAGGTGCCGACAAGTTCGGCATCGCCTTTAGCCGCCGCCTCACATAGCGTCTTGCCCCCCGAAGCTATGAACCGCTCGACCTTACCCGTCTTCGTGTTCACTTTCTCCCCCTCCTCAAGCGCCCTTTCCACACGCCATGCCTCGCCGACTTTGCGCAGTAGGTAAGTCCTGGAAAGCCGCCCCTTTTCGCCGTGGAAAGTATAATACGTACTATTGGAGCCGATGCCGGTTTTCTCGTTGAACGCAAACCTGGAACCTATGTTGGCCGAGAATCCCTTCCTCGGATGCTCTTTCTGCAAATCGGCCTCAAGCGCCCCGGCGGTCAGGAAATCCAGAAACTTCAAACTCGTTATGCCTTCATCATCCTTGGCATTGGCTGCATCGAAAGGCACAATCGGATGCGCCTCAACCAATTGATCCGCCCTGAGCCGGCGAAATACCCTCCAGCCTTCATCTTCCTTGAGAAACTGCAGCCGTACGAAAACCGCCTCACCCTCGCCACCCTTGTATTCACCGTCGAGCCAGCCGGCCTTCTTATTCCCTGCATCAAGGCCGCACCTGAAATCTGTGACATCGGTTAGCTTGACAGCTTCCAATTTCAGCTCTTTCCGAAGGAACAATTCGGCGGCATAAGCAAGCGTATCGCGATGATCGCATTGCAGGTCGGGATGCCCGTCCACCAACCTCAACCCTCGTATCTCCGCGATGAAACTGCCTGCAACATCCACACCCAGGCCGGCGTTCTTGAGCAACAATCGCCCGCCTATGCCTTTCTCCGTTTCCCCGTCGAACTCCAGCTCAATCTGAAAATCCCCGCGTTTCATGAACCCCCCGACATCCTTGCCCGATGCCAACTCCGTCCAGGAGTACATAACGTTTATCCGGTTGCGAAACGTCGCCCTGGTAAGGGCTGTCTTGTCGTCCTCTGAAAACTTCCGCAATTCCGGGATTACACCGTTCTCAATCGGCAAATGAACAGATAACCTCGCCTCAAAACCATCTTTGCCTTTCGTCTTAATCCTCAGTATCTTGTCTGCAAATACCACCTCTTTCAAAACAACATCCATACCGCTGATTACGCCCGACAATTGGCCGGAACTGCCATCCGTATTCGGCAGCGCTATATGACTAACACTAAAACTCACAAATAAACACACCGCAGCAAATACTTTCATGACTCATCCTTTCAACCATGGATTTCGCAGCCGACTTAGAACGGCACGCCCGCAATCTCGACAGATTCCCCCACCGCAGGCACCTCGAACCTAACGTATGGCTCCTTCCAGTCATATTGCCACCGGTACCAGAGCATAGATGGATCGTCAAGCGACACATCGAATCGGAACTCCACCGCAACAGGCTGGCCCTGCCCATCCACCGCCTTGATCGTCGCAACCATCCGCCCCGCTTCGATTGTCTCGCCGGCCTCGAATCCATGCCTCGGATCGCGAAATATCGTATTGAACTCCTCCGCGAAGAATATCAAATGGAGCCAAATCTCTTTCGGCCGCTCCCAAAACAGCAGGCTGCCCGACATAGCCCTGACTTCGAGCACCTTATCCGCAATACGAGTAACTTTCAGCGGCGAAAACGCCGGCGCAAGAACCCGAAGCGACCGCGGTATCCCGCGCCCCTCCAAAGCAGTCTTGGCGGGCAGGCCTATAAGAAAAAGGGGCATAGGCGAATTCACTGTGACAACATCATGACCCCGCATCTTATCCGGAAGGTCGATGTCGAACGACATCTCCGAAATCTCTGCGAATCTGGAATAGATAAACGGTGCGGCGATCCTGCCGGCAATCGAACACGGCACATGCACAAAGACAAGCACCCCGCAAAACGTCCAAACCGGCATTCGCAAAAGTCGCCTGCCCTGCGGACGCCGCTGCCCCGAAAGCATCGGGCCGGTAAACTGTGCAATGAGCCCCATCGCGCCGACCCCGATGAACAGCAGATTACGGTTCGAGGCCATCGTCGCACAAACCGGCACGACGGCAAAAACCATCCCTAAAAACCAGAATCTGGCTGCCCGATCCCTGCGAAGCACCCCCGCCAAGACAGCCAGAAACATCGCCAGTATAACCAGAATTACCGCCAATACCTTCACCCTTGCCGAATCGCTGAAGAAGTAGTATGCATCGGCAGCTGAACCGAACAACTGGGCAAAGAGCATGATCGGCCCTCTCTCGAAAACCGCCGCCGCAAAATGCAAAGGCTCGGCGCCGGGGTCTATATATACCCCGCTGGCATGTGTAGCGTAACCCAGCGCCCCATGAACAATGCGCCACGCGATTACAACCGCTGCCGCGGGAATAAGACTGCTCATTCGTCGAGACCATTTACCCTGCTCATAACCCAGTGCATAAGCCCCCAGATAGCCCGCCGTGGCGATACCGGCCTCTGCCGAGAGAAGCGAAAGCCCCAACAATAGGCAGGACAGAACCGCTTCCGGCAAGCCACCCCCCCGCCGCCATTTGTCGTGCATCAGAAGCGCCGAGACGCCGAACAGCAAAGCTATTACCGCGTTTCTATTTGCGATGAACGCCACAGGCATGTAGTTGCAGGCTTCCAGCACATAAAGCAGCGCCGCCAGGCCCGCTATCCAGCCGGCGCCGCCGATTCTTCGATACAGAACCGTCAAGACAAACACCGCCCCGGCATACCAAAGGATACTGTGAAGGTGTTGAAGAGGAGCACTGTCAGGAAAAAGCTGATAATCCAGCCAGATGGTGAAGCTCGTAACAGGCCGCCAGAAGGATATTTGACAATTCGGATCCGTCCACCAGGGGATTATCCCGTAGTCCTTGATCTGCTTAACGCCCTCTTCATCCGCAAAGAACGCATACAGCCCGAATATGGCGTCCGGCAGGTCCCTGGCACCGCGAAAAAGACCGCCGGTATTCTCTATCTCGCTGCCGGTCGCAGGCAATTCCGCAAGCCTCGCCCGAAACATCATATCGTCAAGAAGCCAGCCATGCCCGAGAGCAGGCAGCATAACAAAAATCGCCAGCAACGCCAGAAACACCGGAAGCCGCCGATGCTCCAACAGTACCCGCACTCGACCAAAGAATCCATGCATCATTCCACTTCTACCTCATTTGCCCTCAATACCTCAAACCGGCCATCGGAAATCTGAACAATAACATCCATCCCGACAATGTCGGGATTCGATAGTTTTGCCTTTTACACTTTAATCTTTACACTCTCAAACCGGCTGGCGGCCGGTTTGAGCAATACCGCCCAATCCCATGGATAGGGCCCCTTCATCCACTTCGGCGGCGACTCGAACTCCGTCTTCCACGAATACTCGACCTTCTCGATAGACACAACATCCAGAGGCCCGTCGGCAAAAAACGCCTCAAGCTCCTCTTTCAGGTAATGTTTCGTGGGAACTCCGTCAATCTCGACCGCTCCGTGCCTGATCGACGCCTGGCCGCTCGCCTCGACCTCCGCCAGACTTGCGGCGACCGCCCTGTCGTATCCCATCCCCGAATTGATATTCCAGTCCAGTAGCCGCCAGTCGGCAAATAACGCCGATTCCAGCGAAGGAACAACCATGAGCAGGTGGCCAGATTTGCGCAGGTGCCTGGCAATCGTATTGATAATCCCGACCCGTATCTTTCGCGGCATCATTATCGCAACGTTGACGCTCAGCGCGAAATCAACCGTCTCTAACTTCACCCCATCGCTCGACAGGTCCTTCCTGGCGTATGTAATGTTGTCCAGGCCTTTGCAATTCTCCCGGGCCTGAGCCAGAAGCTCGCTTGACAAATCAACGGCAAGTACCCGCCCGAAATTCTCCGCTAACACAGGCAGAAACTTGCCCACTCCGCACCCGAAATCCCCCGCCGTCAGTTCACCCGACCCCAAACGCCGAATATAGGAGCAGACCACCTCGTTGCGATCCTGCTCCAAAACGCTGAATATCTCCCCGTCATAGTCCTCGCCTGCCTTGTCCCAGTATCTTTCATCCATAGTTCTAAGCTCGTTTTTCCCATAATACCGCCCCTCCGACCTAACGTCCATAGAACAAATAGAATTGTCTCCGTACAAACCCGCGGGAGTCTTTGTGGATTTTAGCCATTGACGACACATCTGCAAGATTTTATTGTCGAGGCTGATTTCGCAGGGCTGGTGAGCCAAAATGGGTTCCTCGCCGCAATCGCCTTTGAACGCGGACAACTGCGGACAATCCTTGTAATCGCGCGCAAATCCCGTATAATCAGCCGCGTAGTATGTGCAGCAGGCTTGCCTGTGCCTCAGGTAGTCCTTTGCACGCGCTGAATCGAAATATCAGTCCATAAGGAAACACAGGTATGGCTAAGCTTACAAAACTCGACGATATCGTATCCCTCTGCAAGCGGCGGGGCTTCATTTTCCAGTCCAGCGAGATCTACGGCGGCCTGGCGAGCTGCTATGATTACGGCCCGCTCGGAGTCGAGCTCAAGAACAACGTCAAAAAGGCATGGTGGAAAAATGTTGTCCAGATGCGAGACGACGTAGTCGGCCTCGATTGCTCGATCCTGATGCACCCGATGGTCTGGAAGGCCTCCGGCCACGCCGACAAATTCGCAGACCTCATAGCAGAATGCAAAAAGTGCAATACCCGCACCCGTGTGGACCACCTCAAGGAAAAAGACGCCGACCGGGCAGCAGAGCACACCGAACACGTCGATATCGAAGCCGCCCAGGCCCAGGCCGGCGACCTCTCGGCCAAGGTGTGCCCCAACTGCGGCGCCGTCGGCCAGTTTACTGAGCCCATGCCGTTCAAGCTGATGTTCGAGACGCAAATGGGCGCCAACATCGACGACTCGATGACCATGCACCTGCGCCCTGAAACCGCCCAGGGCATATTCGCCAACTTCCGAAACGTCCTCGATACCACCCGCGTAAAGATACCATTTGGCATCGCCCAGATAGGCAAGAGCTTCCGCAACGAAGTCACCACCAAGGCTTTCATCTTCCGCACCCGCGAATTCGAGCAGGCCGAGCTCGAGTTCTTCTGTGAGCCCGGAACCGACGATGAGTGGTTCGAGCATTGGAAGCAGGCCCGTTTCAACTGGTACCTCGATCACGGCATCAAGAAGGAAAACCTCCGCTTCCGCGAGCACGAAAGCGATGAACTCGCCCACTACGCCAAGGGCTGCGTCGATGTCGAATACAAGTTTCCCTTCGGCTCGGGCGACTGGCAGGAGCTCGAAGGAGTCGCAAACCGAACCGATTTCGACCTCCGCCAGCATCAGCGGGGAATGCGAACCCTCAATAAATGGTACGAAGGCGACGGCGATATCACCAAGATACAGCTCGCCGACGAAGCCGAAGAATACCTCAAAGGGCCGCTGTCCTATTTCGACGACCAGCAGAAAAAACGCTACATTCCATATGTAATCGAGCCTTCCGCCGGTATCGACCGCAGCGCCCTGGCATTCCTCGTCGATGCCTATGACGAAGAAGAGGTCCGCGGCGAGACGAGAAACCTCCTGCGATTCCACCCCGCCCTGGCCCCGGTAAAGGTCGCCGTCTTTCCCTTGGTCAAGAAGGACGGAATGCCAGAGATAGCTGCGAACATCTGCAAGGACTTCAAGAGATACTTCAACTGCTTCTACGACGAAAAAGGCGCAATAGGCCGGCGATACCGCAGGCAGGACGAAGCCGGCACGCCGTTCTGCATAACCATCGACGGCCAGACCCTCGAAGACAAAACAGTAACCCTCAGGGACCGCGACTCGATGGACCAGACAAGAATACCAACCGACCAGCTATTGACCCAAATCCGCCAAAAACTCGATATGTAGCAGGCCCTGCCGGGCAGCCGGGAGATAGCCAATGTCAGAAAATCAAACGACTCCTGTATCAGAATTGGAAAACCACGTCGACCAGCAAGTCACCCTCACCGGCTGGCTCTATAATTCACGCGCCGGCGGGAAAGTCCTGTTTCTCGTCCTCCGCGACGGGACTGGTTTGTGCCAGTGTATCGTCGAAAAAGGCAAAGTCCCGGATGAAACCTTCGAGGCGCTCAAGCACCTCGGCCAGGAATCTTCACTGGCCGTTACGGGCCAGGTCCGCGCAGACCAGCGAAGCGTCGGAGGCTGCGAACTCGCAGTAACCGCCGCCGAAGTAATCTGCCCGACCGCAGACTACCCTATCACTCCCAAGGCCCACGGCGTCGATTTCCTCCTCAAGCACCGCCATCTGCACTTCCGCTCCCAGCGGCAATGGTCTATCGGCAGAATCCGCCACACCGTCATCGATGCAATCCGGCGATTCTTCAACGACAACGGCTTCACCCTCATCGATACCCCGATATTCACAACCATCGTCGGCGAAGACCAGACATCCCTTTTCGAGGTCGATTACTTCGGCACCCCACTGCACCTGACGCAAACAGGCCAGCTCTACCTCGAATCGGCCGCAATGAGCTTCGGCAAGGTCTATTGCTTCGGCCCGACATTCCGCGCAGAAAAGAGCAAGACCCGCCGGCACCTCACCGAATTCTGGATGGTCGAACCCGAAGTAGCCTTCATCGACCTGCCCGGCCTGCTCGAACTCGCTGAGAATTTCGTCTCCTCGATAGTGGCCCGCGTCCTGAAAGATAACAGAACCGACCTTGAAACCCTCGGTGCCGACATCGCCGCCCTGGAGAAGATCCAGCCCCCCTTCTATCGCCTGACCTATACCGAAGCCGTCGATATACTCACCGGCCCAAAAGCGAATGACTTCCTCGCAAAACAGTTGCAGGACTTCCAGAACACTAAGAAGGAACTGGATACGAAAATCGCCGACTTGGAAACCCAGCAAGGCGGCCAGATGAAGCAGTGGAAGAAGGACAAGATCGCCGCCGAACTTATCGAGCTTCGCAGTCAACTCTCTGAAATCGATACGAAGATTGAAAATAACCCCAAGCACGCTCAACTCGCCGCGGACTTCCGTTGGGGAAAGGACCTGGGCGGCTCCGATGAAACAATCATCTCACTGATGCACGACAAGCCCGTCTTCGTCACCCACTACCCCAAACAAGCCAAAGCATTCTACATGAAGACCGACCGCGCAAACGAGAAGGTCGTCGAGAACTTTGATCTGCTCGCCCCCGAAGGATTCGGTGAAATCATCGGCGGCTCCGTCAGGGAGGATGACTACGACGTCCTCCTCGACAAGATTAACGCCGAAGGCCTCGACCCCGAAACATACGACTGGTACCTCGACCTTCGCAGATACGGCTCGGTCCCGCACGGCGGCTTCGGACTCGGAGTCGAAAGAACAGTAGCATGGATAACAGCGGAAAAACACATCCGCCAATGCATCCCATTCCCAAGAATGGCGGACAAAGTCTATATCTAAGGCACAATCACCGTTCGTGTCCGGTCCCAAGGCTGGAACAAGAGACAAATGAAGCTTTGGTCAGAATTCTTCTTTCAGGAGGCATACCATGAACAAGGGAAAATTCCATGCAATTATTCTGCTGATTTCAGTTTGCCTGCCGGCAGGCGCAAAGGTTGACTCTTCGCAGAGTCCGCTTGCAAGTGAGCGGACCGCAGCAGAAAACCCGACCAATCAGCGGCAGCTTCGAGTTATCGCCTTCGGAGCCCATCCGGACGATTGCGAAATCCGCGCGGGTGGAGTCGCCGCGATGTGGGCAGCAAGGAACTGCAAGGTAAAATTCGTCTCCACCACCAACGGAGACATAGGCCACTGGAAACAGGCCGGAGGCCCCCTCGCAAAACGCCGAAAAGCCGAAGTCGAAAAGGCCGCCAAGATCCTCGGCATAGAGACGCAGGTCCTCGACATCCACGACGGAGAGTTGATGCCGACACTCGAAAACCGAAGGACGATCGTCCGCCTCATCCGCGAATTCAAGGCAGACATAGTCCTCACCCACCGCCCAAACGACTACCACCCCGACCACAGATACACCTCGATCCTCGTACAGGATGCCGCCTTCATGGTCATCTGCCCCTTCTTCTGCCCGGATGTCCCGCATCTGAAAACCAACCCGGTCTTCATGTACTTCCCCGACCGCTTTCAGAAGCCTAATCCCTTTGAGCCGGATATAGTCATATCTATCGATGAAGTCATCGACAAAAAACTCGAGGCAATGGTCGCCCTCGAATCGCAGTTCGTCGAAGGGTGCGTAACAGGCCACGAAGGCCTGATCCCGAAAACCGAGGCCCAGCACGCCGCTGCCCACCAGAGAGTCCGCAGCAGCTTCCGAAGCCGCTTCGCCGCCACCGCCGACAAATATCGCAAAAACCTGCTCGCATTCTACAACAACGAAGAAGAGGCAAAGCAGGTCAAATACGCCGAGGCCTTTGAGTTGTGCGAATACGGCAGGCAGCCGTCACAAGATGAGTTGAAGCTGCTGTTCCCATACCCTCATCGATAACCGCTTGTTAATCCACAATGGAAACCTGGACTATACAAAAGCTGCTGAACTGGATCACGGCCTACTTCACCGAAAAGGGCGTCGACGCAGCCCGTCTAAAAGCCGAAATGCTCTTAAGCAGCGTCCTCTCCCTAAAGCGTATAGAGTTATACACCCGGTTCGACAAACCCGTCGAAAAATCGCAACTGGACCAACTGCACGCCCTGACAAAGCGAGCCGCCCAAAGCGAACCCGTCGCCTATCTCATCGGCAAAACCGAGTTCTACTCCATGCAGCTCGATATCTCTCCCGACTGTCTGATCCCCCGCCCCGAAACTGAGTTGCTTGTCGAAAGAGCAATTGAATTCCTCCGATCCCGCACCGCGCAAAGCCGCGAAATGCAGGACACACTGCAACAAGGACGCATCTCAGAAACTGCCGGCGACAATGTTCAATTGGTCTGCGACCTCTGCACCGGCAGCGGCTGTATCGCAGCAGCAATCGCTGCTAACTTCGCCAACGCAAAAATCATCGCGACCGACATCTCCGATCCCGCCCTCAAAATCGCCGCCGCCAATATCAAAAAGCACAATCTCGAAAAACGAATCACATTGCTCCATGGCGACCTCTTCGACCCCATCATTCAGCAACTGGATACTGCGCAATTCGACCTTGTCGTCTCGAATCCCCCTTATGTAAGCGCGTCCGAATTCGCCGCCCTTGATAAAAACGTCAAGGACTACGAACCCAGAATCGCCCTTTTCGCAGGAGACGACGGACTCGACATCTACCGCCGGATCATCGAAAAAATCGACCTCTTCCTCAAACCGGACGGCGCCATGATGCTCGAAATAGGTTATGCCCAGGGACATGCCCTCACGCAACTCATCGAGCAGACCGGCGTCTTCACGGATATCAAAATCGAAAAGGACATCAACAACAACGACCGAATTCTCACCGCAGCCAAAACGCCCACCTGATCCCGCAGAACACAGCAACAACGACAAGCAGCGGATGACTATGCAAAAACATGTGGCTATGTGCTTCAAAAGCCTGTATTATCGGATTTACTCGAAAATTCGACAAAAATCACCCAATACGTAAATCGCTGTGAATCATGGAATTACAGATGCAATGGCCGCCAAAATACAATCCAAGGCAAACAAAAACCTGAAAAAAACTTGAAAAACACCGCCCTTTAGGGCATACTATCTTCTAAGAGTATTGCACGAAAAAATGGATTGTCATTGCTTATGTCTCAGGAGGAGCAGAAAATGAGCAAGTGCAAAGTCCTGTTAGTCTCGATGGTGGTTCTCCCTTTATTCAGCGGTATGGCTCACGGTATGCTTGTCAGCTTCGTCGCTGATACGCCTGCAACGTGGACTCCCAGCGGTGCTGTGATTCAACAGGAGCTGACCTCACCCGCCCCGGCAACCGTCACAATAACCGCTGAGTCACACTCGATCTTCTCGATTTCATCGACTACCACAAACAACACCGCTTTTACATGGACAGCATGTCTGCTGACGCTTGACCCGGCCGAAGCCGCCACGTTTGTCTCGGGAAGCGGGCAGAGCACGGACTTCCATACCGTCACAGACATCGACGCATGGACCATCCGATTCGATGCACCGTTCGAGGTCCCCCCCTTGGAAGTTGTAACATTCGAAGTCCAGATAGACATTCCCGATTCGGGCCCCTATACGTTCACCTTGACCCAGACTCCGATTCCCGAACCCGCTACCATAGCGCTGCTGGGACTCGGCACGCTGGCCTTGTTCATTAGGAGAAGCTAGGGCTGAACCTGACCATCGAACGACAACCAGAATAGCATTCCAGGCAAGGACGCCGACCTTTCCGCCCTTGCCTTTCTCTTGCGCATCAGACGCCCGGCCTAAGAACGCCGACCGAACCTCTCACGAAGCCGCTAATACGATATGACGGATTCTACTTTATACCCCGCAAGTCTGTCTCTCCCGCACAGAGCACGAAGTTCAATAAGAAACGCTATCCCAACGACCTCCCCGCCTATCTTGTCGATGAGTTCACAAGCAGCCGACATGGTCCCCCCAGTTGCGAGCAAATCGTCCACCATCAGAACCTTCGCACCTCCAGCCATCGCATCACAATGTACCTCCAGAGTATCCGTGCCGTATTCCAAATCGTAGCTGACTTCCTGGGTCTTGAACGGCAGTTTGCCTTTCTTGCGAATAGGCACAAACCCGGCCCCGAGCTTCTGAGCGACGACTGAGCCGAATATAAATCCCCTCGCTTCCACGGCGGCAACGTAGTCGATGTGTTCGTTCTCGAAACATCCCGCGATGGCTTCTACGGCAATAGCCATCGCTTTCGGATCGGCCAGTAACGGCGTAATATCGCGAAAAAGAATCCCCTTCCGAGGCCAATCCGGTATGGTGCGAATGTATTCTTCCAGGACAATGTGTTTGCTCGTCATTCTTTTTCCTTCCGTGGCATTGGACATCCCTGCTATTTCAACGAACGGTTACACAGGCGTGATATATTCTGATGGTATCGGAACCGAAATGCAAGTCTTATCGACTCATTATTCCGCGCAGTCTTCATTCATAAAGTCATACAGCTTCGTAAGCGCATCACGACGAAGCTGCCTGATTCTCTCCCGCGTCAGGCCGAATTTCTTGCCTATTTCCTTTAATGTCATCGGTTGGCGGCCGCCGAGGCCGTAGTGAAGCCGCAGGACCTTCGCTTCTCGCGGGTCGATCTTGTCGAGCAGCCTGAGAGCTTTCGCTTCCTCTTCCTGAGCCGCCAGCGCATCTTCGGGCCTGCCGGCATTGAGGTCAACAAGAGTGCTCTCTATGAGTTGGTCGTCTTCCGATCCGTCCCCGCCGCTGGCATCACCCACAGAACTGAGAACCTCGACAATGCGGTGAATGACCTTCGCCTTGCGCAACGGCAGGCCCATTACCTCCGCCATTTCCTCGACACTGACGCTGCCCCCGAGCCTGGCTTCCAACTCCGCTGCCGTGTGTCGCCAATGGTTTATCAATGTCACCATATACGTCGGAATATGCACAGGCTGAACGTTTTCGAGCAATGCCCGTTTGATGCTCTGCTTTATCCACCACGCCGCATAAGTGCTGAATCTCGTGCCTCGATCCGGATCGAAATAGTCAACCGCCCTTATCAGTCCGAGGTTTCCCTCCTCGATCAAATCGCCCAGGCTCATTCCGCGTCCGGCATACCGCTTCGCAAGATTCACAACCAGACGCAGATTGCTCCGCACCAGTCGCTCCCTGGCCCACGGATCATTGTCCTCAACGATCAGTTTGCCCAACATATGCTCTTGCTCAACCGTCAGCAATGATGCCTCGTCTATTTGCTGCAGGTACTCTCTTATTGTCACGTCAAAAACTGCTATAGCCAACTCCCTGCCCAGCCGACAAGCCTCTCGGCCTACGCTATAAGGGCAATCGATATCTCAAATTCGCCGCTCCCGTGGAACGGCCGATACTCTGCAAACCAGGAACCACCGAACGTATCGGTTAAATAGACATCCGGGTTAATCCCCCACGGAAAAAACCCTCTTCCTGCCCCGTCGAAGCAGTTAATCGCCCTATAACAGCCGCTTCGTAAGACAATATAGCCCCCGCCTGTCAAATTTGCTCGTTATCCTGCTTCCGGGAGAACCAAATACGCCGCAGGCAATGCCTCCACACCACAGCCTGGCCTGCGAAAAGAACCGGGGCCTGCACTGAACTGTGCAGGCCCCGGATTCAAACAAATCTGTGACCTCGTCTCCGCATAAAGCGGAAAC
>JAFGCD010000088.1 GCA_016932835.1 Sedimentisphaerales bacterium | reverse complement strand
TCACCTGTAATTTACGGATAAGCACCGAAAGCGTTAGTTGCGCTCGATCAGCCGACAAGCCCGGCGTGCAGCAGAGAATTATGAGCTTCGCAGAAAGCTCGAAATGTCAGGACAGATTAGTGTTTTGTTTGGTGGCATCAAGAAGATATGGAAAAGATAAGCAAAATTAGAAACATCGGTATTTCAGCGCATATAGACTCGGGCAAGACTACCTTGAGCGAGCGAATTCTATATTACGCCGGTCGAATTCATCGCATGCAAGAGGTCCACGCCAGGGAAGGCGGGGCGACATTGGACTACATGGATCTTGAGCGTGAGCGGGGTATTACCATCACCTCGGCTGCGACGCAGGTCGATTGGAAGAACAAGAGTATCAACCTTATCGATACTCCGGGGCATGTGGATTTTACAGTCGAGGTAGAGCGGTCGCTGAGGGTGCTCGACGGGGCGATTATGATTTTGTGTTCGGTAGGCGGTGTCCAGAGCCAGTCGGTGAGTGTGGATCAGCAGATGAAACGATATCGTGTGCCGCGAATCGCTTTCATCAATAAGATGGACCGCACGGGCGCCGATCCCGAATTGGTTCGGCGGGACCTCAGGGAGAAGCTCGGCCTCAACGTAGTGCCCATTCAAATCAATATGGGCGCCGGCGAGGATTTCAAGGGGGTTATAGACCTTGTCACAATGGAGGCGATAACTTTCGAAGGTAACGACGGCGAAAGTGTAATTCGCGGGCCGATTCCTCTGGAGTATGCCGACCGGGCTGCACGAGCGAGAGACGAAATGCTCGATGCGATTTGCATGTTCAATGATGAGATGATGGAGTGTCTGCTGGAGGAGGAACCTGTCGAGCAGAAGATGATCCGCAGGACTATTCGTGAGGCGACTATAAACCGTGATATCGTACCTTTGATGATGGGTTCGGCGTTCAAGAACAAGGGCGTTCAGCCGCTGATGGATGCGGTTTGTGATTATCTTCCCAGCCCGCTGGACCGTTCCAATTTCGCCCTCGACCATGATAACGAGGCCACTGAGGTGCCGCTTTCGAGCGACCCGGATGCGCCGTTGGTAGCGATGGTATTCAAGATTGCGGATGAGCCGTTCGGGCAGTTGAGCTATGTTCGCGTGTATCAGGGCGCCATCACCAAGGGTGAGCAGTATCGCAATGCACGCACCAATCGCAGGCAGCGTGTCGGTCGAATTGTGCGGATGCACGCTAATGATCGCGAAGATATTACGGATGCGGGTCCCGGGGACATTATCGCTCTTTTGGCGGTGGATTGCGCCAGCGGCGATACTATCTGTGGTGACGGCGTGAATTACTCTCTCGAGAGTATTTTTGTGGCCGATCCGGTGATCAGCCTGTCGGTTACGCCGGCCAGCTCGGCTGATCAGGAGCGCATGGCAAAGGCTCTCAGCCGATTTATTAAAGAGGATCCGACTTTTCGTGTTTCGACCGATCCGGAAACAAGCCAAACCGTCATCGCGGGAATGGGCGAGCTGCACCTCGATGTTTATGTGGAGCGGATGCGCAGGGAGTTTAAGGCCGAGGTGACTGTAGGCATGCCGAACGTCAGCTATCGTGAGGCCCCGACAATCGAGGCCGAATTCAACTACCGCCATAAGAAGCAGACCGGCGGATCGGGGCAGTATGCCCATGTTGTCGGGCGGTTGATTCCGATGTCCCTCGATGCCGACTCAAGTTATGAGTTCGAGGATAATATCACCAGTGGGCGAATCCCGACCGAATACATTCCGGCTGTGAACAAGGGTTTTCAGGCGGCGATGGAGAAGGGGCCTTTGGCAGGCTACGAAATTGTCGGCTGCAAGATGTGTCTTGATGACGGTTCGCACCATTCGGTCGATTCGAGCGAAATGGCTTTTAGAATTGCTGGTAGGGATGCTTTTATCGAGGCCTTCAGGAAGTCAAAGCCTTGTCTGTTGGAGCCGATAATGGCCGTCGAGGTTGAGGCGCCCGGCGAATACCAGGGCGCTGTTGTCGGCGATCTCAATTCTCGCCGAGGGATCATACTCGGTAGCGAGGCTCGCGGCAGTTACACGGTTATCAGGGCCGAGGTTCCTCTGGCTAACATGTTTGGCTATGCGACTGTGATTCGCGGCTTGAGCAAGGGAATGGGCACATTCTCGATGGAGATGGCCCGCTACTCTAAAGTGCCTGCGAAGCTCGCAGAGGAAATTCTCCGGCGTCGCCGGGAAGACGACCGTCAGACCGTTCGCAAGTAACCTCTCGACAACTGTCCGCCATCGGGTAAGGAGTTTCCCTGACCGGCCTGTCGTTTGACCGAATTCGGCACGGACGCGGGCATCGTTTCCCAATCGGAACTGGCGATCCAAATACAAGATCGACATCATTCCACTGGGATTTCACTATTCTGGCGGTTGGGGGTAGTATTATCGGCTGAAAGTGCACTGTTGTTGCTCCGTCGGTTGCGAGACGTTGTTTAGTTTTCAATAAAGTGGTTGTGGCGGCATGTCGATGGTGATTTTGTATTGGTGCGGCCGGGTGGAAGCCGATCGCGCCGAGAAGCGAGTCGTCATTATTTGTTGCGGAACCGGACGATTATGGATAACCCGACTTGTACAATTTCGTATATTCGCGAACACGGCCTACTGGACGAGGCGACCCTGGAGAAGGTTGCCGAACAGCATCGAGCCAGCGGTCGGAGTTTTGTAAGTCTTCTGAAAGAAGGCGAGTACCTGCCGGAGGAGCAGTTGGGCAGACTTGTCGCTGCGAGCCAGGGTATTGAGTTCATAGACCTTTCGGCTGATATGATAGATCCGATGGCCGCCCATATGGTCACGCACGAGATGGCGAGCCGGCACAACGTCATACCGGTCAGGAAGGAGGGGGATAAACTGCTGGTTGCGATGAGCACACCTCTGAATCTCGCGGTGAGGAATCAGATCGAGGTCAGGACGGGGCTGAAAGTAGTTCCTCTGGCGACGACATTGAACGCAATAACACAGGCTGTCAGGTATCACTTCAGCGTTCAGAACGTTACTCGCCAGGCCATAGCTTCGATGCGGCTGAAGGCGGACGACCACAAGGAAGAGACGGACAGCGGCACCCTTAGGGGTAAGCTGCTCCAGAATGCCGAGGGTCCTATCACGAAACTCGTTTCGTCAATTATTATCGGGGCTATTGATGTCGGTGCGAGTGACATACATATCGAGCCTCAAGAGCCTGATATGCGGGTGCGTTATCGCATAGACGGCTTGCTCCATAATGAGATAGGTGTTCCGTCGTCGGTTCAGCAGGAAGTGATATCGCATATCAAGATTCTGGCGAATATGGACATATCAGAACGAAGGATTTCCCAGGACGGTCATATGACGTTGGGACATAACGGGCGCGATTATGATCTGAGGATTTCATCACTTCCGTCGGTCAAAGGCGAGAAGATTGTTATTCGTGTTCTCGACAAGGGCTCAAGCAAATGGTTGCTCGACGAGCTTGCCGCTTCAGCCGATGACAGTCGAAGGCTAAGATCTCTTGTGCAGAGTCCGTATGGTATTATCCTTCTTACCGGGCCGACCGGCAGTGGAAAGACAACAACTTTGTACTCGATGCTCCAGTTTCTTAATGAGCCCAAGGTGAATATTGTGACGGTTGAGGACCCTGTCGAATATCACTTGGACGGCATCACGCAGGTCCAGGTCAACAAAGCCGCCGGCAGGACGTTTGCGTCGGCGTTGCGAAGCATACTCAGGCAAGATCCCGACATTATACTGATAGGCGAGATTCGTGACTATGAGACAGCCGAGATTGCGGTAAGTGCCGCTCTTACGGGGCATTTGGTTCTGAGCACGTTGCACACGAACGACGCTGCCGGGGCTGTTTCCCGGCTTATAAATCTGGGGATACCGCCTTTTCTTGTTGCGTCGTCGCTCCTTGGAGTGGTTGCCCAGAGACTTGTCAGAACTACTTGTATAGGGTGCAGACAAGCGTATTCGCCGACTGAACAGGAGCTTGAGCAATTGTCTTGTATTAGACGAACTGATGAAGCCGCTCAATTGTATCGAGGAACAGGCTGCGACAACTGTCACGGCACGGGGTATCGCGGGCGCAAGGCCATCTTTGAGGTACTCAGCGTCTCAAGAGCGATTCGCGAGAGTATAATCAACGGCGACGGCGACGATCACATCAAACAACAGGCGATATCCGAAGGCATGAAGACACTGCGGAAGACGGGTATCGAGCAGGCTCTGAACGGATCGACAACTATCGATGAACTTCAACGGCTTGTTGATATGAGGGCTGAGTAATGGCGGTCTTGGAGTATACGGCAAAAGATGCGGAAGGTAATAGATTCTCCGGCGTTTGCAGCGATATAGACAGTACTACCGAGCTTCGTGAGAATCTCAACAAGATGGGAGATACGCTTCTCAAAGCGAAATGGAAGAAGAGTCCCGTTGTTAAACGGGTGAAAATAAGCAGGCAGGACATTGCTACGTTCGCCTACAAATTTGCCGGGATGCTTTCTGCGGGATTATCGATTGTCCGGAGTCTCGAAGCGCTTGAGGAGCAGACGCAGAATCGGCCTTTCAGACGAGTGATCTCCGATGTCAGGCAGAGTGTTGCGACAGGGTCAACGTTGAAAGACGCCTTCGAAAAACAAGAGGATGTATTCCCTGCTCTGTTCATCGGCATGATCGAAGCTGGTGAATCCGGGGGCAAACTTTCTGAAACCATCAAAGCCAGCGCGGTGTATATTGAGAAGCAGGCGGATTTCAGGCACAAGATCAAGTCCGCTTTTGCTTATCCGGTAGTAGTCGGCATCATGTCGATTGTGGTGGTTAGTTGTCTTGTAATGTTCATTGTGCCGGTGTTTTCGAAGCTGTATCAACAGATGCATGTTGAGTTGCCGGGGCCTACGAAACTGCTGATTACCCTGAGCGTGGTGGGGCGAGGTTACTGGTGGGCGATTCTTCCGTTAATCACGGTCGCGGTGTTCGTGGTTAGAACCATTCCCAGGGCCAGGCGTTTCAAGGTGAGATGGGATGCCTTCAAGCTTAAAATGCCTGTATTCTCGGAACTTAACCGGATGGTTGTTGCTTCAAGCTTCGTTCGAACATTCGCCATGCTTGTTTCGGCGGGAATCCCCCTGACTCAGGCTCTGGCTATTGCGAGCAGGGTTGTTGGCAATGCGCGACTATCGGAAGTGGCGCGGGATCTGCAGGAGTCTGTCAAGGCGGGGAATCCTATTGCGAGTTCTTTGATGAAATATGATATTTTTCCTCCTGTTGTCGTCCAGTTGGCTTCATGCGGAGAAGAGTCGGGCAAGTTATCGGAAATGCTGGACAAGGGCACCGATCTTCTCGACAAAGATATTGACCGCAAGATCAAGTCGATGTTGGTGAAGATTGAGCCGGCCATGACCGTTATTATGGGAGTAGCCGTTGGTTTTGTGCTATTAGCGGTTTATCTGCCCATGTTCGATTATATGAGCCATCTTAAATAACCCAGGTTTTTCCTGGGTTCTTCTTAAGGGTCATTCCTGGGATGTCGATATTAGGGCTGTTCGTTTATTATACGAAATCAATGGTTAGTATTAATCCCTTCATGTTTGATGAGGAGAAGCACAATGGAAAGTAGAAAAGGCGTAACATTGGTCGAATTGTTGATTGTAGTGGTGATCCTTGGAGCGCTTGCAGCCATATCCATTCCGAGGATTACGGCGAGTTCCACAACTGCTAAGGCGAATGCTTGTGCGGCCAATATCGACATCATGAATTCTCAGATTGAGATGTACCGTGCCGATACTGGTTCATATCCTAGTACTCTTACTGCTTTGGTTAGTGACCCGAACTACTTTCCCGACGGTTTGCCGGTGTGCCCTTCCGGCGGCACTTATTCAATGAGCGGCAACCGGGTTTCATGCGACGCCTCCGGCCACTAAGGACCGGGTCGCCAATGTGGTATTTTTTTCTGGATTTCAAGGCGGGGATGGCCGCAGGTACGAATGCGGCCATCCCCGATATGTTTTATAGGGTTCGTATATGTCCCGTCATAAAGCAGGTTTCACACTGGCGGAAATGATTCTGGCGGTCCTCCTCGTGGGGATAATGGCGGTTATTGCCGTACCGAGGCTTAATTTCTCCGCAGTTTCCAAAGGCAAAGTCGATGTCACTGCTGGAAAGATTGTCACGGACCTTCGCCGGGTGCGCAGGCTTGCCATTTCCGATGCAGCGACCAACAGTGCAGGTTTTGCACTGAACATGACAGGTTCGGGTTCCTATACAGGCTATGAGATAGTGAACATGGATACATCGGCGATTGTGGATTCGCATGCGATTGATTCCGGTGTGAGTTGCACCGGCGGCAGCGCATTCGAGTTCGGTCCGTTGGGCAACCTATTGACAGGAAGCGATACACAGCTTGTTGTTTCGGCTTCAGGAAAGACCTTTACAATCACGATCACGACGCCAACCGGCATGATAAAATGCACCGAAAACTAAGCACAATTGAATTCGGCACAGTTTCCTTAAGACGGGTGACTCCCAATCGAAGAGATGGGTTTACCATCACCGAAGTTGTTGTTGCATCGGGACTATTGATCGTTGCTATAGTCCCGATTCTCAAAGGTCTGACTGTCGCGCACCTTAATACGACGCTGATCGAGCGCAAGACGCGAAGCCTGTTGCTCGCTCAGAACAAACTTGACGAGATAAAGGCACGTTCGATTTACGGTTATTCCGGTACGTTTGCCGAAAGCGATTCGTCTGTCGATGGGTCATATCTTTGTAACGTGAGCGACAGCGGTTCCGGCAGTGATATCAGGATGATAACCGTTTCAATCGGCTACGACGTCAACGGTGATTCGATGCTTGCCAATGATGAGGTCGAAGTGGCCTTGACAACTCTGGTCGCCAGGAGATGGAGCGGTTGAGCCCAGAGTTATAGGACCATTGTTCCGGAGCAGGAAATTCCTTATCCGATGCCGTACTACGCCTGATAATAGGCCAGTGAAAACCCCCAGACAGCCGGTTTTAGCGCTGTATCTTCGAGCTTCCTTTTTGTGCGTTTGTCTCTTGGAACTTGGACAACAAACGGTCGTTCTATGCCGAAAACAGCGATAGTCGCAGAGTTTATATGCAGAAGTATGTTGATAAAGATGAAGTGGCGAACAAACATAACTCGATTCTGTACGGCTTTAACGCTGCCGGAGATGGTCATAGCGATGTCCATGTTGGGTATTATATTTGCGTCCATAGTTCCGCAGTTTTCAGCCATCCGAAACGGTTGGGATTCCAAGCAGGGCGCGGCTGAATCGCTCCAAAACGGCAGAATCCTGATAGACCACTTCGAGCGCAATCTCTCAAAGGCTGTTAAGGTTACCGCCGTTAGCGAGTCGTCCGATATAGATGGTTATATTCAGTTTGAAGACAACGACGGCAATAACCTGCGATACGAGGTTGCAAACGGCTATGTCCAATATGGCGTCGTCGGGGATCTCTCGGATCTGGCCGGTCCTGTAACCCAGTTGCAGTTCACGTGTTATGATGCCTGTGACCTGGATACGCCGATTACAGACGTGAATTCCATTCGCTTCGTAGAAGTGCAGACAACTCTAACCAATTCAGCGGCGCTTGGTCAGGATAAGACCCTGGCCGCATCGGCCTACCTTCGCACCAACGGGAATAATCAGGTGACCTGGCAGAATCGCGATATAGGAGATGTGGGTGCGGCCGGCAGTGCCGCGAATGCGGACGATACCTGGACCATCAATGCTTCCGGCGCCGACATTTGGAACACAACCGACGAATTTCATTACGTTTACCGGTCTTTCAGCGGCGACGGGCAAATCATCGCCAGGGTGGCAAGTGTCGAATATACAGACGGCTGGGCAAAGGCAGGCGTGATGATTCGAGAAACCATGGATGCGGATTCGAGACATGCAATGGTGGTTGTTACGCCGGGCAACGGTGTGGCTTTCCAGAGGCGCACAAGCACAGGAGACTGGAGCGACCACACCGCCGGAGACAGCTCCGGGGCGCCGTATTGGGTTAAGCTGACTCGCAGCGGCAACACCCTGACCGGCTATCAGTCGTCCAATGGCGCCACCTGGACGGAGATTGACAGTGTGTCCATCAGCATGGCAAGCGATGTATATATCGGCCTGGCTGTCACCAGTCACAACGACGGAACGGTGTGCACTTCGGAGATCGACAGCGTCAGCGTGAGCAATACACTTTCGAGTGGGGATGCCGCGATTGTGTTGACGACAACGCCACCGATTATCGATGGCGCTGTTGACAGCATTTGGTCGGCCGTTCCGGCTTATTCGATAAGTAATGTGGTTGTGGGCAGTATAAAGTCATCCAGCGATTTGTCGGGTTCATGGCAGGCGCTCTGGGATTCGAGCAATATCTATTATTTTATCGATATAACGGACGACAAACTGCGGAACAACTCCGGAACTTCATGGTGGGATGATGATACTATCGAGATAATGATCGATGCGGACAATAACAAGGGGGGGGCATATGACGGTGTGAATGATTTTCAGTACGGCTTCCGCTGGGATGACAGCACGATTCATACGGGCGCCTATTCGGTGGACGATACAACCGGTGTGGATTTCGACATGGTGAGTAAGAGCGGCGGCTATCGGCTTGAGGTTTCCATCCCCTGGTCAACTCTGGGTGTAACACCTTCTATGGGCAATCTTATCGGGGTGGAGATATATGTTGATGACGACGATAATGCGCACGAGCGTGACGCGCAGGTATCCTGGCATACCACTCTTTCGACGGCCTGGGAGGATACGAGCGTATTCGGGACGGCGGAATTGAGCGAGAGCGATATATCTGGAAGTGGAAGTAACGAGCTCAGGCCTTAGAGCTTATTCGACTATGAGAACTCAATCAGAAAAAAATGGCTCAGCACTATTGATGACAATTTTTGTTGTTGCGCTGTTTTCTGCGCTTGTCGTCGGCATGCTGCAGATGAATACGGAAGAAATTCAGCTTGTTCAGAATCAAATTCGGGCGGCCGAGGCGATGGCCACAGCGGAGGCCGGTCTGAACGATGCTTTCGCTGAAATACGGAGCGACTCAAGCTGGGATTCCGGATTTACGGATAAGGCTTTCAACGGCGGTTCATATACGGTTGATATCGTCGGCTCAACTGTGACATCGACAGGGATTTCGCCATATGGTTTTGTCGCGAAAGTCGAAGCGGATATAACCGTCGGCAACAGCAGCCCGTATGTAATCAGAATAGATAATTTCAGGATAAACGAATAATGCGTGGATCGAGGACCGCATTAGGTATTGACATTTCGAATAACCGGATCAATCTGGCCTTGCTCAGGCGCAGCGCCAAAGGCATAAGATTAGTTAAGGCTGCAAGCGGGGCGGTGCCGGACGGGGCTATAAAGGACGGCAACATTGAGAACCCTGCGCTTCTGGCCGGGGCGATAAAGAAGCTGAAAGCCGCAAGCAGAATACACTCACACCCCGTTGCTATGTCGCTGATAGCCACTCCTGTGCTTGTGCAAATCCTGGATTTGCCGAAAGACCGACCGTCCAACGTGCGCACATTCGTGCACGATGAAGTGAAGCACTACGCAGTTCTTCCGATGAAGAAAACTGCGGTTGATTTTAGGGGGATTGTTAATCGCGGCAAGTCGGACGGGCGGCAGGTTCTCGTTGTCGCCACCGACGAACGAAGGGTGACCGATTGCGCCGGCGCTCTTGCGAACAAAGGTTTGAGTATTGCTGCCATTGAACCGGCCTGGCTGGCGTATATCAGAGCGTGTTATGCAAAGAAAATCGCCAATACATTTGACACGAATCTGTTGTTTGCGGTAGTCCACAATAGCACTGTCATTTTGTGTCTTTTTCGAAATGAGACTCTGGATTTCGTGAGAACAAAACAGCTTGAACCCGCTGCCCTGAGCTCATGTGGCTATTCTGAATGGCTGTCGGAAGAGATCGATGCGATAGTCAGATTCTATGAATTTGAGGTTTCGGGTAAACCGAACAAATGGAAAGTGACTCTGGTTGTGGACGTGGGCAGCGATTCTTTCGAAAAAGAAGTCGAACAACTTAAGACCAGACTCGATGCTGTGGAATTAGAGGTTGCGACCATCAGCAGTTCGTGCATTGAGACGCCGGTTGCAAACACGAAAAAAGGCATCGAGGCTTCGGTTGTTGCCGTTGGGCTTGCAATGAAGATATTATGTGTCTCCGATTTGGACCTTGGCGTGAATCTCCTCCCGTCGAAAGTAACGGAGGCCAAAGCGATAGAAAAGCAGGTGCTCATAAGCGCCAATATTGCGGCGTTCATCTTTGTTCTGATAATCCTGGCTGCTGCGTTCTTTGATGCGAAGATTCAGAAGGCCGGCGGACAGATAAGAAATCGCAGAAAGATGCTGGCAGGCAAGAATATTGTGGCGGTTAAGGACGAACAGATGTCGCTCAACGGCGAATTCGCTATAGTATCGGCCAAACTCGAAAGGTTGAAGGGCGTTCTTTCGACGGGGGGCTTTCTGAAATGGAGCGAAGTTCTAAAAGATACCGGCATGGCCACACCGCAAGGCGTGCAGATAACCGAGTTGTCGTGTCAAGACAGTTCTGTGATGTCACTGCAAGGTCGGTCTTTGTCACACGAGGATATTCAATTATTTGTCGATATGCTCAACGAATGTGAGCACGTTGACTCCGCATCGCTGATTAGGACCGAAAAGGAACCGGAACCAGAAGGATCGATCAGATATGTTATCAATTGTTCGTTGGTTCAGCGGAAGGGATTTCAAGAATGAAACCGATGACCTGGCCAAAAATGACTCGAAAATCAAGGAGCGTGATGTTGGCATCGATTGTGCTGATAGGTACAGTTGCGGCGTACAATTGGTTTTTGTCGCCTCATGTTGCTTACCTTGAAGCGGCCCACAGATACGGAGCAACGGCGGATGAATTCGCCGGGAAATATCGTGCAATGAGCACGGGTATTGCCAAACAGCACCAACGGCTTAGTGAGTTGCGGGAGGAATTGTCGCAAACGAAATCGCAGGTATTTGATTCCTCCGGGGCAAAAGAGTTCTTCAGTTGCATCGAGGTTATGGCGGAAAGCGCAGGTTGCATCGTCTCGTCGCTGACATTCAAGCCGATCAACGCACAGTCCGGCGGAAATAACCTGGAAGGCTTCATAACGGCCCAGCGTGTCAAGTTGAATATACTGGGCGAGTACTCTGATTTGCTTGAGATGATGAATGAATTCCAGAATCGCACCGAGTTGGTGCTGATCGACTCAATTAGTATTAAATTGGGCGATAGCGCATCCGACATATTAGACTGCGAAATGAATATAATGGTATATGTTATGCAAGACGAGGAGATAAATTCTGATGGCTAAACCCAACCAGATCAGACGCACTGTCTGTTTTATTATGGTTTTCTGGTGTCTGTGTGGCGGTCTTGCACAATCGCAGGACGCCGGCGAGAGGCCTGGTTCGGATTCGGTCGAAGGGCAGAGTAAAGAGCCTGTTATCGGCAGAGAGAATCCGTTTGCAAAGGCTATGGAGAAAAAGAGATTGTCGGCTGCGCCTCTGGCGTCTGTGGCTCCGGTCTTATCCTCTCCTGTAGCGGTAGAAAAGCCAAGGCCGCCGCTGACTATGGCAACGGTGGTTCTGAAGTTTCTCGATGCAGATAAGCTCAAGCCGGCAATCGAGAAGATGTCATCTCAATACGGCAGCATTTCGATCGATCCGGAGAACAATTCTCTGATGATTTGTGATACGAAAGAGGATGTTGAGAATATTCTTAGAGAGGTGAAGAAAGCGGATGTAGCGCCTCAGCAGATTATGGTGGAAGTGGTAATAGCCGATGTTCAACTCAACGACGATACCGAAATCGGCGTGAATTGGGACATCCTTTCGGATAAGGACTATGACGTTGCTTACAGACAGAACTTCACTAGCCGTCTTGGCTCGACTATCGCATCGGCGACCAATATCGGCAATGCAACGGCTTACAATACCACGGGTACGGGCGGCAATTTCAGTATCATAAGCGGCACGATTCGAAATGTGCTTACGCTGCTTCAGCAGAAGAAGGAGATCGAGATTCTCGCCAGTCCTCGCGTTATGGTAGTCAGCGGCAAGACCGCTTCAATCAAGGCGGTGGAGGAATTGCCTTACAATGAGATAGTGAATACGTCCGCCGGCGGGAGCATGTCGAACACGGAGTTCAAGGAGGTCGGCATTACCCTCGAGGTCAGCGCCACCGTTACGGATGACGAACATATTCACATTACTATTGAGGCCACACAAAATGTTGCAACGGGTGAAAGCGCTACCTCCGTTCCGGTCATTGATACCAGAAATGCAAAGACCGAGTTGTTACTTAAGGACGGCCAGGTTGTTGTTATGGGGGGGCTGCGACGCAAAGAAACCCAGAAACAAGTCAACCAGGTGCCCATTCTTGGTGATTTGCCTCTTATAGGGTTCCTGTTCAGGAATACGGATACGGTTCAGAAGAACTCCGAGTTGATGGTTTTTCTGTCACCGCGTGTTTACAAGGGTGAGCCGGTGTCTGAAGATGCGATGGCGAAATACAAGAAGATCGTCGAAGCTCCGGTTCTTACATTGTCCCCAGCCAAAGAGAAGCGATCCCGCAAGGCCGCAGGCAAAAGCAGTAAAGAGAAATAGACAAGGCAAGGCTGCACAATCGCCCTACGGAGTGATCATGACAACGAAAGCAGACGAACGAAGAAGCGATCAGAGACTGCGATACCGCTGGTTCATGGAGTATTCCAGGAGCGTCAAGGAGCCGCTTTCGCAAGGTCGGATGGTTGATATTTCGTCAACGGGCGCAGCGTTCATATGCCCGTCTCGGGAGGACGGGTTGTGCTTTGGCAAGCTGGTAACGACTCGTTTCAGCGTGCCTCGGTTTGATTCGGACATATCTTTCGACATACAGAGTTTCGATCGGATCGGCCGTATCTGCAGGGTCGATAGTATCGGCGACCTGCGCCGCATAGCGATCCAGTTTGCTCGGTCACTTCCACTGAAACCCGGGGAGCAGCCGATTAGCGAGTACGACAGAACGTACAGACTCTCCACAGGCAGCAGCGGCCTGGCAGCATCTGCGTCACCGTCTGTAAATCGCGAACGGGGCCGGAAATCTGAGCGTCGTTTGGACGATACCGACTCTGTCTTCTGACGATATGCGGAATGCCGGTTGTGGAATCTGTTCAGTCTATAACATCGGTTTCAAGTGAGTTGGCGGTGCAATAGGCTTTGATTGCGGTAAGGACGGTCTTGCCGTATTGCTTGCTTTTCATTTCCCCCACTCCCTTGACCTCGAGAAATCCGGTCGGCGTTGAAGGCCTTCGCCTTGCCATATCTCTCAATGCCGCATCGCCGAAAACTACGTAGGCCGGGACTCCTTTTTTGCCCGCAAGGGTCTTTCGCAATTTTCGCAAGGCTTCAAACAGTCCATGATCAACGCCGTCCCAGGAATCGGCGGCTACCCTGGATATTCTGGTCGGTCTCTTGACGGGTTTCAGCAGGCGTGGCGTCTCTTGGCCGTTGAGTACTCGGCGGCCTTTTTCAGTGATTGTGAGCACGTTGTATTCGCCGGTTTTCTCAATGTAGTCCTGGCCCACAAGCTGTTCGATCCAGTTGTGTACGGTATCCTTCGAATAATCACTCAGGAGCCCGTAGGTGCTGAGCGTATCGTGGTTGTTTTCTATTATCCGCTTTTCCCGCGAGCCGGTCAGCACCAAGGCCGTATAGTTGCTACCGGATCTCTGGTCGAGACGGGCGATGCAGGACAGGATTTTTTGTCCCGTCACCAATGCGTCGTCTATATGACTCAGTTCGCCGAGGCACACATCGCAGGCTTCGCAGTTTGCATTGTCGAGGTTCTGACCGAAATACCGGAGAATCGTTTTGTGCCTGCATATTCCGCCCGTGCAGTAGCTGTACATCTCGCTGAGCTTGACCATAGCAATTTTCTGGGCCTCTGGCTGCATATCTTTCATTAGAAACTTCCACGTTCCATAGTCTCCGCCCGAGTAGAAGAGGTCGCATTCGGCTTCGAGGCCGTCACGTCCTGCTCGGCCGCTTTCCTGCTGGTAATGTTCGAGGGACTTTGGCATCCCGGCATGAATAACGTAGCGTACATTCGATTTGTCGATACCCATGCCGAATGCGATAGTGGCTACGATGGTATCGACTTTCTCATTGATGAACATTTCCTGGCTCTTCTTGCGGTCCACATCCTCCATGCCGGCGTGGTAGGGTGCCACACTGTAACCCTTGTGTGCCAACTGAGCGCACATTCTATCGACATCTTTGCGCTTGATGCAATAGACTATACCGGACTCGCTGCTATGTCTGTCAAGTACATCGCGAACCTGCTTTAGTATGCTTCCTCGCTGGCGAACCTTATAAACAAGGTTGGGCCTGTCAAACGAGCCAATCAGCATTTTCGGCTTATCGAGGCCAAGCTGCTCGGCAATATCTCTTCGAACCTGCTCGGTGGCGGTAGCAGTATATGCGGCTATAGTGACGCCGGGAAAGAGCCTCTTGAGAGATCCCAGTTGCCGATATTCCGGTCGGAAGTCGTGCCCCCACATGCTGACGCAATGAGCCTCATCGATGGCGACGAAAGACAGATTGATTTTGCGGAGAACTTGAAGGAAATCATCAGAGACGAGGCGTTCGGGCGCCAGGTAAAGAAGCTTGAACTTGTTATTGCGTATCCCGTTCAGAACGGTCATCCGCTGCTCGGATGAGATTGAACTGTCGATACGCCCGGCGGGGACACCGCACTGGGCCAAAGCGTCAACCTGATCCTTCATCAGAGAGATCAGGGGCGAGACAACAACTGCAAGTCCCGACATTGCAACGGCAGGCGCTTGGAAGCAGAGCGATTTGCCTCCTCCGGTCGGCAAGACCACGACCGAATCTCGCCTGCGGGCAATACAGGCCATAGCTTCTTCCTGTAACGGCAAGAAATTGTCGTAGCCCCAGTACTTCGCCAACGTTTTTCTGATATTCTCAATCATCTACTATATTACCTCCACAGATGCAGCCAGAACTTTGTCTCATTCGTCTATACTCATCGTGTCAATATCGACGATTTTTTCTTAGGGATACCGTCCTTGCCGTCCAACACTGCGGCGATGCTCAGTCTGTTCTGTCGCTAATGTCGTATCCTCTTTTAGCAGCACCGTCAATATACCACGATATGTCGTGGGGTAAAGCGATAAATTTTTCGGAGAATAGGAGGCATGCAGGTATTGGCTCGTTGCTCTCGGTTCGCATTCGGCAGGGCGGGTCTTGTCAGTAGACCGGGCAGGTTTGGTTGAAATCGGCGTAGTTGCTGATACAATGGCAGCATGTCTTCATTATAGTTCATTGAACAGATGTTACATCAAGGAAGATGACTATGTTATCAAATCGCCTCTTGTTGCACGTTATAGTAGTCGTTTATATTCTGAGCACCTCACTTTCCGCATTGGGCGCCGACTGGCCCCAGTGGGGTGGGAGGAATAATCGGAACATGGTCTCTGCGGAGAAGGGCTTGCCTGATTCTTTCGAGGCTGACAAGGATAAGGCGGTTGCAGGGACTGCCAGGAATGTTAAGTGGCTCGCAAGGCTCGGCGCTTATGCTTACGGCAACCCAACAGTCGCCGACGGAAGGGTTTTTGTGGGCACGAATGCGCAGACGCTTTCTTCTGATCCGAGATATGATTACACCCGGGGCGGTCTTATCAAGTGCTTCAAGGAAGACAGCGGAGAACTTCTGTGGCAGTTCGGTATGCCCGAACGCCACGATCTGCCGCCAGGCATACATTTCGGCCTGCAGCATCTTGGTATCTGCTCTTCGCCGACGGTTGATTCGGACCGCGTGTATATCGTGGGCAGTAATGCCGAGGTCCTATGTCTGGATGTCAGGGGGCAGACTAATGGCAACGACGGCCCGTTCAAGGATGAGGGTACATATATGGCCGGGCCCGGAAAGCCGCTGATCGAAATAAATGAGAAAGACGGTGATATCATATGGCGTTTCGATCTGATTGAGGAATTGGGCGTCTATCCCCACGATGCCGCCAGTTGTTCGATTCTGATTGTCGGAGACATGCTGTATCTGAGTACGTCCAATGGTGTTGATGAGCCTCATGACAAGGTTTTGGCTCCGCTGGCGCCGAGCCTGGTCGTTCTTGATAAGAGGACGGGCGAGCTTCTGGCGACTGACAATGAAAAGATAGGCACTCGTTTGTGGCACGCGCAGTGGGCGTCTCCCTCATGTGGGGAGGTTGGGGGCAGGATGCTCATTTTCCTGGGAGGCGGGGACGGTATATGCTATGCCTTTGAGGCTTTAGTCTCTGCCGGCGACGAGCCGACTCACTTGCAGAAGGCATGGTCATACGACTGCAACCCGCCGAAATTCAGATTCCTTGACGGCAAAGAAATCCCGTATTATCGCGGCGACAAGCGAAAAGGCAGCAGCCCGAACAAGAACGACGGCAATTACCTTGGCCCTAGCCAGATTATAGCCACTCCGGTCTTATACGGTGACCGTATATACATAGCTATCGGGCAGGACCCCGCGCATGGACGCGGGAAGGGATTGCTTCATTGTATCGACGCGACAAAGACCGGCGATATCACCAAGAACGGCTGTATCTGGACCTACGACGGTTTGGATCGCAGCATGGCGACGGCGGCGGTCGCCGACGGATTAGTGTATCTTGTCGATATAGGCGGGCGGCTTCATTGCCTCGATGCCGATACAGGTGAACAGTGCTGGGTATATGAGACAAACAAGGAAACCTGGGGCGGCCCCTTGCTTGCCGACGGCAAGCTCTATTTCGGCAATGAGAGAAACTTTTATATTATGGCGGCCGGCAGGGAGGCGAAACTCATCAGTTCAATGAGGATGTCTGCTCCTGTCCACAGCACTGCAGTCGCGGCCAACGGCGTCGTCTATATCGCTTCAAATCGCTATCTCTGGGCGACTGCATTGATGAAATGACGACAGAGTATGTTCGGCGCAGGCGGTTCCGCGGGGTATAGTGGGCGGATGTGCCCATGTCGGATGCCGGAACCGCGGGAATGTCGTTGACAAACCTCAGAAGTTGCCCGATCATATTATCGCAGATTATCGAGTCGTGGTTTTGCCGGCATAGTGCATAGCGAATTGAGGCTGAATCTGGGGAAATTCACGAGTTATGCAGGCAGATTCAAATTCACTTGGATGAGTTCGTGATGTGGGTGTGAGTGAGGCAAGTGATTTTACGTATTGCACAATGGGATTGAGAGGTGTCAGGTTACTTATGCTCAGGAGATGTGCGGCATATTTCTCTTTCATCCGTTCGGTCACCGATATTGTGATGATATTCTGCATATGGATAGCGGCCTACTATATTCGCTTCTATTCCGGCGGTTTCAGCATCAAGCTCGGCATTCCGGATATCAGGGAGCATCTGCTCTTGATGCCGCTGGTTGCATTCACGTGCTATGTGACCTGTATATGGTCGGGTCTGTACAGGTCCCAGCGTGTCCGCAGTCTGTTTAACCAGTTCCTCGAGGTGTTCAGGGCCACCGTGCTGAGCGGCTTGTTTATGCTGGCATTCTTTTATTATCTCATGGATGCTCCATATTCGAGGATTTTGTTGGCCTTGTTCATTTTTATGCTGTTTTTCGGGCTTTTCTTCTCGCATCTTGGTGTTATGAGTATTCTAAGATTGCTTCGCAAAAGAGGTTACAACCTGCGTCACTACGTCGTCATAGGCGCCGGCGAGAAGGGGCGGCAATTAGTCCGCGATATCGAGGCTATGCCCTGGTCGGGCTTGAATTGCGTGCGGTTCATCGATAACGACGCGAGTCTGATAGGAACTAAGTATCTCGGTATTCCAATCGACGGTCCAATCGAGAGGATTCCCGAATTGGTGACTTCCGACAGAATAGACGAAGTTTGTATGACTTTGAGCGGCAGCGAAGCGCACGAGGCCTTCGGGTTTCTCGAGTATCTTCAGGCCTCCGGTGTGACTGTGCGGATTATTCCGGATTGGGGTAATCTTATCTCGTTGAGCGATCCTGTGGTTGTGCCGGTTGGTTCTCAGGTGCTGTTTTCTGCCGGAGACTCGCCGTTGGGCGGATATAATATCATCATGAAGCGATTGTTCGACCTTACGATTGCTATGGTGACATTTGTTGCAGTCTTTGTTCCGATGCTGCTTATTGCTTTGCTCATCAGACTGACCGGCAGGGGGCCTGTTTTCTACAGGCAAACGCGAGTCGGGGCGGATCAGAGAGAATTCAAGATACTCAAATTTCGTACAATGAAAATCGACGCCGATATGGAAGACCCGCCTCAGTGGAGCAAAGAGGATGATTCCAGGCTTACGGTATTAGGCAAACTGCTGAGAAGAATGAGTCTGGATGAATTGCCTCAACTCGTGAATGTGATCGCCGGTCAGATGAGTCTTGTCGGCCCCAGACCCGAGCGTCCCTATTTCGTCAAGCGGTTTTCCGAGGACTATAAGAAATATATGCTTCGGCATAAAGTCAAGGCCGGAATGACCGGATGGGCTCAGGTAAATGGATTTCGAGGCAACAGCTCTGTCAGGAAGAGACTTGTGTATGACTTATACTATGTGAGAAACTGGTCGTTTATGCTGGATTTGTGGATATTGCTGCGAACGCCGTTGCACGTTATAAGGGGGAAGAATGCGCGTTGACTTCGCTTCCGGGCAATCCGGTATAAGACAGGATGTCATTCATGTTGGGATTTTGCTGGCAATTGGTCTGGCTATCGGGATATACCTGATTTCTACAAGCGTTGTTATCGCAAAGGACGGAGTGACTTTCATTGAATACGCCCGGAATCTGGAGGTTGCCTCATCCAACACGATGATAAACGAGGACCAGCATCCAGGCTACCCATATCTGATTCTAATTGTGCACAAGGTTACACGGGTTTGCGGTGGCGGATCGACATTGCTTGGCTGGGTTTATTCGGCTCAGACGGCGTCTCTGATATTCAGATTGTTAGCGATTCTAACGATCTATCTTCTGGGCAGACTTCTGGCGGGTTCGAGGGACAGTTTTCCGGCGATTCTAATTCTTATCCTGCTTCCTCTTCCGGCTGGATATGGAAGCGATGCTCTGAGTGATTGGCCCCACATGTTCTTTCTGGCCGCGGCAATGTTATCGTCGATAATCGGGGCGGTTAAGGGAAGGTGGTGGTTGTTTGGCTTGGCCGGGGTGCTTGCAGGCGCAGGCTATCTCGTTCGGCCGGAGTGCGCGCAAGTTGTGGGCTACAGTATCCTGTGGCTGACGATTCAGTTCTTCCTGCCGGGACGTAATATGAGCAGACCAAGAATCGGATTTGCCCTGGCGGCTTTAACGGTCGGTTTCTGTGTATTGGCTGCGCCCTATATGTACCTGAAGGGGGCGGTCTTTCCAAAGAAGGACATAGGCGAGCTGGCGTCAGCCGTTCAAGTTGCTTCGACCACGTCATACGCGGCTGTCATTACGCCTGCGGATATTGCAAAATGTGGATTGCAACTGTTTGGCAATATTGGCGAGACGGTGATGTGGTTTTTTGTGCCGCCTCTGTTTATAGGCGTGTTTGACGCCCTGAAAAGGAGGGCTTGGATCGACCCAAAGAAGTTTTTTACACTTTGCCTTCTCGCGTGCAACGCAACGTTGATGATATGGCTGTACACGAGATATGGTTATATGAGCAAAAGACACACATTGCCAATAGTAGTCTTTTCTATTCTCTATATTGGCGCCGGTCTGCGAAAATTGGCGGCATTGATGTGCGGCGGGCCGAAGTCCGAATCCGGCGGTAGCGGCCGAGCCGACGAACGAAGGCATTTCGTATTTGTGTTGCTCATGGTTGTGGGGATTTCAATATGTATCCCGAAACTTCTGAGGCCGATTCATCACGACAGGCGGTTTATTCGCCTGACTTCACGGTGGCTTGCCGATAATACCGACCCGAAAGATGTCCTGGCTGTCAGTGATATTCGTATCAGTTTCTACGCCGAGCGCATAGGCATAGTCTATCATGACGGCGCCGTTCCAGGAGAGGCCGGCTACGTAGTGGATGTGTTGAAGGATGGCAGGGGAGCGTTAATCGACAAGGATGGTATGCTGCGGGCAGAAACTTCTATCGAAGATGAGAGCGGGAACGATAAAGTGATTATATACAGACGAACGCTTTAGACTAAGGCTTAATCAGCCAAGGTGTTCACCAACAACAGATTGAACAAAGTTGCGCATCAACTGTTTGTAAACGGGACGGTCGAATCGAAGGGCGTTGCTCCGGCAGGCCTGCTTGTCGAATTGCTCTTCAATCTCTTCGAATCTCAGAATGGTTTTCCGCAATTCCATAGGGCTTTGCTTGCCGAAGAAAATTCCGGTGGGGTTGCCGGCGGGCTCGCCGTCAGGTTCAAATCCAACGACTGTTTCCATCGCCCCTCCTTTGCCGAAAGCGATAACGCCTTTGCCGCATGCCTGTGCTTCAAGCGGCACGATGCCGAAGTCTTCCTCGCCCGGGAAAATCAGGGCTCTGCATCTTTCCATATACTCGACGACTTCTCTGTCGCCGGCGTCATGGACGAAAGTGACATTAGTCGGAGCGGATTCCTTGAGGAAGTGCAATTCCGGACCGTTTCCGACGACGACAAGTTCTCTTGCCAGGCCGTCGAAGGCTCTGATTGCCAAATCCACCCGTTTATAGGGCACCAGTGCCGAGACAATCAGATAATAGCCGTCATTGGCGTCGGATACGGCGAAGCGGTCGCAGTCCACCGGCGGATGAATAATAACGGATTCTCTGCCGTAGGCGTTCCTGAGCCGGTTTTGAATGTTTCTGCTGGTGGCTATGAAATGCGTCACGCCGTATGAGGTTTTTCTGTCCCACCTTCTCAGATAATCAAGGACCAGAACGGCGACTCTCTTTCGGATATATCCCAGCCTGTTTAAATAGTCGGCTCTCATGTGCCAGGCATAACGCATTGGAGTGTGACAATAGCATATGTGCGGAATCCCTGCGGGGACGGCGGCACCCTTTGCGACGCAATGGCTGAAACTCAGGACGCAATCGTAGCCTCTCAGATCAAATCGCCGTATTGCGTTGGGGAAAATCGGCAGGTACCGCCGGAACTTTTCGCGACTCCGGGGCAGTCGCTGGATATATGAAGTATGGATTTTGTGCGATTCTATGGTTGAGGAAACCGTACCCGGGAAGTGCACTAATGTGTATATATCCGCTTTTGGATACAACTCACAGACAGCTTCGAGGCACCTCTCTCCGCCCCTCATTCCCGTCAACCAGTCACAGACAAGGGCTATTCTCATTTCCTGTGCCGGGATTCTCGCTTGTTCTTGATTTCGACTTTGTGCTGTGTTTCTTATATCGGGAGAGACCTCGATTGTCGCTATGTGCGCCGGCGGATGAACTTGGCGACCATGTCGATGAAGTAGTCGATATGATCGTCGCTTAGGTTCTGGTGCACCCCGATATGAAGGCCGTTGTCGCCGATATACTCGGCCTGGGGGAATTCACCCAATTTGTGCCCAAGGAAGGAGAAGCCGGGACATTGTGTGGGCATTGAGGCAAACAGGTCCCGCGTATCGATGCCGTTTTTATCCAGGTAATCGGTTAACTCATCCCTGCAGAAGGGGGCGTCTTCCCTGACAATCATAGGCAGAGCGTGTGGGCCCATCGTTTCATATTCTTCTTCGTGAATAGTGGTGATGTATTCATCAAATTCGGCGAGCCGCTCTGTCATCGTAATCAAGTTATGCCTTCTTTTTCCGATAATCCGGTCGTACATTCTGAGACTTCCGATACCGACTGCGGCCTCGATTTCGTTCATTTTGCAGGAGTAGCCTATTCTCTCGAAAATGAATCGTATGTCTCTGCCTTGTGCAAATCTCTTTTTGCAGTACCCTGAACTTGTATTGACGACACACACCTTACACTTGCAAGCTCGGCCGTGACATCGCAGGGACCGAAGTACGTCGGCAAAGTCCTCTCTGTCGGTGGTGACAACACCCCCCTCGATAGTAGTGATAATATGGGCCAGATACAAGCTGTAAGCGGCCATGTCGCCAATAGTCCCAACATTTCTTCCTTTGTAAACAGCGCCATGAGCTTCCGCTGCATCCTCGATAACAAACAGCCCGTGTCTTTTGGCGATTTCGTTTATCGTATCCATTTCTGCGGGTTTGCCCATGAGGTGTACGGGCATAATCGCTCGAGTTCTTTGTGTGATTTTATTTTCGATCAGTGCGGGGTCGATGTTAAGGGTATTTCTCTCGACATCTACAAATACCGGAGTGAATCCGGCCTGGAGAACGGAATTACCCGTTGCCACGAACGACAGTGCCGGGATTATGATTTCGTCTCCTCTTTCCGCCCCAAAATCATACAGTACAGCCAGGGCCAGGGCATCCGCATCCGTTCCACTGCTCAAAGCAACGGCTTCTTTGGTTCCCGTCAGCGAGGCAAAGTCCTCTTCGAATTGGCGAACGTACTTGCCATTAGAAACTCTGCCGGAATCCAAAGCTTGGTCGATAAGCCTTCTGGAATCTTGCGTTATCGAGATTGTACCGAAGGGTAATTCCATCTAATACTCCGTTGAAGTTGTGTCGGGATTGTTGTGGTCGAGCGGCCGGCAGCATCCTATATTCTGGATACGTCGAAGGCCTCTCCATTCCGAAAAACTCCGTAGTACTTATCGCCAAAGAGCACAATGTTGTATCCACGATAGTCTTCCTCTACCAGAATCGGTTCGCGTGACGTGTTCGAGCGTGCAATGACCTTGTCGATGATATTTCTGATCTCGTCTGCGGTCGCGGTTTGATAGCAGTGGTCATATTCGTTTCTATGGAACCTGTTTATATCAAACTCTCCCTGGCTTTGAGAAATTCCGAAGTACTTATCCCCAAAATGAATAATGTTGAACCCATAGTAATTGTCATGGACGAGACGCGGTTCCCATCTCGCGGCATCGATGCTGTTGGCCTGCGTTCGCATAGCTGCGCTTATTGCGTTTTTAACTACTGCAATGGAGTTGCCGGAAAAGCATTTCTTATACTCGCGATTTTTCGCCTTTCGCGGCTCGAACGCACCTTCATTCTGCGATAAACCATAATAAGTCTTACCATACTGCATTATATTAAAGCGTTCGTACCCTTCTTCGATTAGTACGGGTTCGTCGGTTGGTTGTGATTCAGCAATAACCGAGCTTATCGCGTCCTTGACCTCCAGCAACGTGTTGCCTGCCAAATAGTTGTTGTGTTTATTCATGCCGTCTCGCCCTTTTCTTTGTTGGTGGTTTATTGTTTCGTTGTTTTTTGCTCTTGGGTGCATGCGGAGCTACACTGCCTGTGACCCTGAACAACTGGCTGATACGAGCACTGATATTGCCGTTGATTGCCATTGCCCCGTAATAATCGGAGGCGTATGGATATTTGCACTCAGGACTGGAATCGAGGAGTATTCTATAGTAGTTTGCATTATCCGCCCGGCCGGTTCGGTGCAGGACGACCCAATAATAGGTGTTGGCGCGAAGCGGCACCGGTTTCGAGAAGGTGAAATCGACCCATTGGCCAGTCGGGTCTGAGGCTATATCCTTTCCGCGGACTGTTTTGGAACCTCCTTTGCCTACCGGGTCACTCGGACCCTCGTGGTCACGGTAAAGAAAAGCTGCTATGTCATCATCCGGCGAACCCTGCTTGTACATCTTCATCTGTATTTTTGAGACAGAAGCCGGTACAGGTATCACGAATCTAGTGCCTGCATACATATCGACAGAAGTAACCGTGCCCAGATTCCGCTTGTCGGCCCTGGTTAGATTCTCATATTTTCCCAGTGTAACCGGGGCGGACAATCCGTAATCCTGCATCAGCCGATAGATTTTATGAAGATCATCATCTCGACCTAATGAGATATAGACGTCGACAAGTTTCCGGCAGATCGCGGACATGTCCTCATTGTCGCCTCCGGCGTTTTTGACAAGTTCGAGGGTCTCTTCGAGAAATTCTCTGGATTTTGTGCAGTTGTTGCCTGTATCAGCCAGCCCATCAATCAGGTTCCGGCTTGGGCAAACATAGCTTTTCTCAACATGCGAGCGAAGTATGAACCCGTCTTTTTCGAGTAAGTCCTCCAAGTCGCATTTTATCTGTCCGTTCCATTTGGAATTGAGGGCCTCTAAACCAGCATCCATTGTGGAGTGGTCTTCCCCTGTGTTCTGGCCTTCGCAGTAGAGATTAGCATTCGGTGCGCACAAGACCTTGCGGCCCGATTGACGCACCTTCAAACACAGATCTATGTCTTCCACTCCCGGATAGGTCTCGTCAAAACAACCGACATTGAGAAAAACATCCTTTTTCACAAACATCCCGACACTTCTTACAGCCTGGATTTCTTTGATACTGTTAACTGCAGGGTGATTCGCGGCGAGTCCTCGATATAAATAACTTTTTCTGAGCACGCCATTGTCTTTATGAAAGCCGATACCGAAGTGTTCGATTCTGCCAGTGCGTGAGTTGAGCCACTTAGAGCCGACGATACCTGCTTTTTCATCTTGTGCCGTCTGCCAGAGAGCGCCAATCCAGCCTTTCTTGGGAACCGATTTACTGCTGAGAAAAACGAGATAGTCGCCTTTGGCAGCCGAGGCTCCGGAATTCAACGCACCGGCGGTGCTGGTGTATTCATTTAAGACGACTGTCGTCTTCTTCTTTATTCGCTTGGGGAATCGGAGATTGTCTTCATCTGCATCACTGAGGACGATAACAAATTCGAGTGACAAAGCATTATCGCTGTTATCGTCGAGCGCGGCCTTGAGGCACGCGACGGCATATTCCAAAGAGTCTTGGTTCACCGGCATTATCAGCGAGACAACCGGTGGTGATGAGGGCTTCGTCATATTGCCGGCAACAGGATTGACTGCTGGTTTGTCTTTCTCGATCTTTCCGGTATTCGTATTTGCCGCGGGGTTCTTACAGGATGCTATATACTGAGCCATCTTTTTTGCCGTATTCTGTCGTTTGGCGGCAAGAGCAAGATATACGGATTGATCATTCTGGTCATTGGTGCGCTCGAATTTATTTTCGTATGCCGAGGCGCCTGACTCATAGTGCATGTGTTCGAAGACTACATCTGGAAGATATACCGCTCTGTCATGTCCGATCTCAGCCAACTGCTTAAAGGTATCAAATATGTGCGAGTCTATACAATGACTGTCGTAGTCGCCCGGGCATATCCCGTCCATCAGGTCGCAGGTGGTGCGGGACAAAGCCGGGAATGTGCACATTTCCTTATCGTAGTAGCAATCCCTGCCGTAAACAAGAGCGACCTCATCGTCGAAGCGAGAGAAGGCTTCCAATAGCTTGGCATCCCATTTCTTTGTACGAAAGACGACGTCGTCATTTATCAACATCACATAACGGCCGCTGCTGGCGTTATAACAATCTTTGATTATGTTGCCCATAGTCTTTCTTGGACTCGGCCCGATTTTCGTGATGATGTTTAGTGAGGGATGAGAGATGTGATGATTCTCAACGTCGTCGTCATCTACATACAGCACGATCTCCATCTGCTCAGGGTCACTGACGGTTTGCACCAGGCTGTCAAACAGCCTTTTGACCAGTATAGGGTGCTCTCTGGTGGGTAGTATCAGGGATAGGTTTTTCATTTTCAGGCGAGGTTTCTAACAAGTTTGTGTTCCAGCATTTGCTTAATATGCTCTACAGTAGCGATGCCGAATTTCCGCTCGATCATATCAAGATAAGGTTGGCTGTCATGATATTCCTCAAATGCCTTATCACGGAACCGCAGGATTTCCGAACTCGACAATTGTTTGTTCGAAAGGGGCAGGGCCTCTCGGCTGAATTGTGAATAACCGAGCCAGTTATCGGGCAGGTCGGCTTGCTGTGCGACCATTTCTTCATATAATTGCGAGCCCGGGTACGCCATAGCCGTGTAGAAATTCGTGTATTCGCAATTCAACTCTTTGGCCATGTCCAGAGTTTCCTGCATTGTCTCGGCATCGTCGTCGGGAAGACCGAAGATGAAATTAGCGACGATATAGATACCCGCTTCATGAGTCATATCGATAGCTTTGGTTATGGCGTTCCTGTCGAACCTGCCTTTTACAACGCCGTCTCGCACCTTCTTGCTTCCTGACTCGATCCCGAAGGCAAGCCAGTTGATCCCCGCTGCCTTCATTTTCTCCAGCAGCCTCTGGTTTATCGTATCTATCCGTGTGTATGCCCAAATATTGAGGTTATATCCGCGTTCGGTAATCAGATCACAGGTTTGAACGATATGGCTCTCTCGCAATCCGAATATCTCATCTGCGAACTTGATATTTCTCACCCCATACTCTGCCACGAGCATTCCGATTTCGTCGACGATTCTTGTCGGGTTTCTAAATCTCACTCCCGACTTCCCGTTATAATTGGCGTTGATATTGCAGAACGTACAGCTGAATGGGCATCCGAAACTTGTATATAGAACGGCATAAGGCTGCCTCTGATCCAGATGGCCGAAACAATGCCAGTTATGTGCCCTGTATTCCTTCATGGGCAGCATGTCCCATGCGGTGAAGGGCAGTTCGTCGATATTTTCGACCAGATGCCCCCACCCATTCGAGATTACCCTGCCGTTTTTTCTATAGGACAGCCCCTGAATGTTGTAGTTGCTTTGTCGGCCGTCCGACTTCAGTCTTTCCAGCAGTTCAACCACAGTATAGAAGCACTCTCCCTTGAATACGAAGTCGGCACGTTCTTCAGTAAGTGTTCTCTCCGGCAGAGCAGACGGATGAATACCGTAGAGTGCCGTCATCAGTTTCGGAAATTCACTCTTGATCAGGTTCAAGAGTCGTCCGCTCGCGACCATCTTCGGTGTGGAGGACGCCGAAGGATTTGATCCAACGGCGCCTACTGCCACCAGGACGGGCCTACATTCTGCGATTACCTCGATTATTCGCTCATCGGAATACATCTCGGCTTCGGTATCGATTATCGCGACCGAGAACCCCCTCTCGCGCACAAAAGCTGCTATCAATCCCGCCCAGATCGGGGGCTCAATTGCCGCAAGGCTGAATCTGAGGTCGCCGTATGCTTCCTTCTTTCCTCCGGGGTTGATAAGTAGCAAGTCAATCTTTTTTGCCATAAGTCAATTCTCTTTCGGTGTTGCGCTGCCTGTTTGCTCCAATGGTCTCGATTATCGATGCTGCCGGGGCAGTCAATGTTCGGACATGACTGGGGATATCGATTTTGGCCGGGGCGATAGAACCGGCGGTATCGTAAGAAGTGTGGTGGAAGATGATTTCGCTGCCGGTACTGTCAAATCTGAAGGGAACGTGCAGAAAACCGTCCATCGCATCCATGACACGGGTTTGTTTATCCGGCTCAACGAAGAATATCATAAAACCGCCGCCGCCAGCGCCTAATAGTTTGCCGCCCATGGCGCCGGCGTCGCAGGCCCTGTTATAAATATCATCAATTTCCGAATTGGATATTCTGTCCGTTAGACTTCGCTTAAGACGCCAGGATTCGTGCAGCAATCGCCCGAAATCTTTGATGTCCCGGCCTTCGGTAAGAATCCTTAAAGCGTCATCCACCATCTTGCCCATAGTTGTCAATTCGGATTTTCTTTTTGGCGTGTTTTGAATCTGAGCCTTTGCAATCTTGGAGGCAATTCTTGTGAAGCCGGTGAAGATTAACATTATGTGGTTTTGCAGATTTTCGAGCCTGGCGCGATCCAGTATGACCGGCGTAAGCCTGAAATCATCATCGGCGCGAAAACTTACCTTTTTGAAGCCGCCGCAGGCCGCCAGTATCTGGTCCTGCGAGCCGACATGCTCTTTCAGAACGTCGCGTTCGATATGAATTGCCTCTCTTGCCAGGCGCATGCTTGTCGGCATCAGGCCCTTCAAGGCATAAAGACTGTATAGCAAACCTACTGTGAAAGACGAGCTGGATCCCAGGCCCGTTCTTGCCGGCAAATCCCCGTCATGGTGAATCTCCACTCCTTCATCGACTCCCATATACTCGAGCGCCGCCCTGACAGCCGAATGCTTGATTCTGGAGACCTTTTTTACATTCTCCACCTTCGAATACACAATCCGGTACTTGTGATCAAAGAAGGGGGGCAGATACCTGCACGAAATATAGCAGTACTTGTCTATGGTCGTGGCTAATACCTGGCCGCCGTTTTCCCTGTACCAAACGGGATAATCGGTGCCGCCTCCGAAGAAAGAGATTCGGTAAGGAGTCTTGCTGATAATCATTGTTATTGGCTCTCCTGCTGCCGTACTTCAGATATTTGCATATTGATTTACTTTGACGATCCGATACGCCTTTATCAGTTCGCTTATGCCGAATTGAAGGTTGAATTCAGGCTTGAATCCTGTGGCTTCGATTTTTTCATTACTGACGATATAATCTCTCTTGTCCGGGTCTTTGCCGATTTCCGATTCCACGATGTGAAATTCCGGCACTTGTTTCTTGATCTCCTCGCACAACCGGCGTTTGCTGATATTGCAGTCACTCAGGCCGACGTTGTAAGGCTCTCCCTGCATGTCTTCGAAGTTGTCCATGCAATGAATAAAGGCCCTGGCAATATCCCGGATATGAATGTAATTCCTTTTGAAGTGGGCTTCGAACAGGACTATGAAACGGTCGTAAACCGCTCTGTACGTGAAGTCATTTACCAGCAAGTCGAGACGCATCCGAGGGCTGGCGCCGAAAACGGTAGCCAGTCTTAATGTAATGCTGTTGCCTGCATCAAGGATAGCTTTCTCAGCATCCGATTTCAGCCGGCCGTATAGGGAAATCGGGTTCAATGGTGTGTTCTCGTCGCAGAATTTGCCCTTCTGGCCTATGCCGTAGCCGCTGTTCGTCGTAGGGAAGATGACCCTTTGTTCTTTACTGCGCAGTTCCATCAACATCTTGATAGCATCCAGGTTTGTTGTTCTGGCGCTTACCGGGTCTTTGTCGCAGAGTGGTGCTCCGGTCAGACATGCCAACGGAATGATAGCCTCAACATCTTCGAGCAGTTCTGAAATCAATTCCCTGTCGCGGGCGTCTCCACGAATGACCTTCAGCTTTTCGTTGTAGCAGCAATCGAGAAGAGACGTTTGGCCGTACATAAAACTATCGACGGCGGTGACTTCGTTGCCTTTTTTCAGCAGTTCAGGCACGAGAACCGAGCCGATATAGCCGGCGGCGCCTGTCACAAGAATGTTCATTTGGCAATTCTCCTTACGGCATTGATGATATCTTCTGCTCCCGGATAGAACGCGTTTTCCAAAACATAGCTCGCCGGTATTGGAACGTCGGGCCAACCTACCCGCTTAATAGGGGCCTTGATGTGGTTAAAGCCTTTCTGAGCCACCATTGCTGCAATTTCGGCCCCGGCTCCGCCTGTGACCCAGTCGGTATCGGCAATAACGAGCCGACCGGTTTTTTCGACCGACTGGAGGACTATTTCCTCGTCAAGCGGCTTGAGAGTCCTCAAATCGATAACCTCGATCTCATATCCGTCTTCCGCCAGCTTCTCTGCAGCCCGCAGAGCTTCGATAACCATATATGATATTCCCACAACGGTGGCATCTTTGCCTTGCCTGCGGACGATTCCTTTGCCGAACGGAATCGAATAAAGCTCCTCGGGCACGTGGCTCTCATGCTTGTAGAGCCATCGATGCTCGATGAATATCACGGGATTGTCGTCGGCAATACTCGTGATCAGCAGGCCCTTGGCGTCATATGCGGTGCTCGGCATTACCAGCTTGAGCCCGGGTATATGCATGAACAGCCCGTGCAGCGATTGTGAATGTTGAGCGGCCGAGCCCCAACCTCTGCCAATAACGGCCCTGATAACGAGCGGGCAATTCACATGTCCTCCGAACATAAAGCTCCATTTGGAGGCGTGATTTACGATCTGGTCCATCGCCAGCAGCAAAAAGTCAGGCCTGTTGTGAACATAAACGGGTCTGGCTCCCGCTATGGCAGCGCCGACGGCAACTCCGGTAAGCCCGTTTTCGGACAGGGGGGTATCGAAGACTCGCTGGCCGCCGTATTTTTTGTGCAGGTCCAGCGTTGTGCCAAACATGCCCATGGGATCGTCCACTCCCTGCCCCATGACGAATACGCGCTCATCTCGATCGAGCGCCTGGTCCATCGCCTCCCTCAAGGCCTGAGGGAATGTAAGCTTTCGGACATCCTGCCCGGCGTGTTCGTCAAAGCCGGGCTCTTGCTGTTCAATTAGTATCTTGGTCCAGGGCATCTGAGTTTATGAATAGAGATACTTGGTCACTTCCTTCTCGTTAGGCAGGGGACTTGCCTGGGCGAAACTGAAGGCCTCGTCTATCTCTTTGTCGATTGTTTCGGTGATCTGTTTCTTTTTCTTTTCCGTTAGAATGTTTCCGGCGACGAGGGCTTTTTCATACTCTTGTAGCGGGTCTCTTGTCATCCACTGGTCCCATTCATCGAGTTTTCTGTATTGAGATTTCAGGTTGTCTCCGGCGCCGGCATGGCCCCGCCAGCGGTAAGCCCGACACTCCAGAAAAGAAGGTCCCTTCCCTGATCGGGTCCTATTGACGGCATCCATTGTTTTTCTAAAGACGTCAATGACATCGACGCCGTCGACCCTGCTGGAAGGCATCTCGAATGCCCTCGGTCGCATCGAGATATCATTGTTGGCCTGTCTTGCAGTCTGATGCGAGCAGACGGAATAGAAGTTGTTCTCGCAGACAAACACCACGGGCAGCTTCTTCAACGCTGCAAAATTCATGCTCTCGTACAGGACCCCTTCTTCAGAAGCCCCGTCCCCGAAGAACACAACTGTTACGCGTCCGTCTCCCCGTAAAACAGACGCCAGCGCGGCCCCGACGGCAAGCGGTATGCCGCCGCCTACAATGGAGGACGAACCCAACAGCCCCACCGACGTATCGACCAGGTGCATCGAGCCGCCTCTACCCCGGGAGCAGCCTGTTTCCTTGCAGTATAACTCGGCAATCATAGCCGGCAGGTCACCGCCCTTGGCGATATAATGACCGTGACTGCGATGGTTGCTGAAAACGTAGTCGTCGGTTTGCAGAGTGGCACACACACCTGCAGAGATGGCTTCCTGCCCCAGACACAAATGAACAGGAGTCTTCATCTCGTCCTCGTGGTAGAGGCTCTCAATTCTGAGTTCGACCCGTCGGATTTTAGAGATGATAACGTAGAGTTTTAAGAGGATTTCCGTGGGAATTCCGCTGTGGTCCGTCACTATTGCAGTCTCACAATGTTCTTTCTGTCGATACCTAATTCTTCGAGTTCCGCTTCCTTTTCGATAATACCCGTGAGCGAAGCGATTATCACCCTTCCCTGGCAGTCCTTCAGCGCTTCATACGGAAGGACTTCATAATTCAGAAACTTCTCCCCTATCATAACTTTGTCAAAGATGCTGCTGATCTTGAAAGGCATTTCCTTGGCAAGTATGTGCAGGATTCTGGCGACATAGCCGGTGCAATAAACGGCCACCTCCTCGACTCCCTCATCGATAAGCCTTTGCATAACTTGTTCGCACGCCTTTATCGTGTAGAGGTTGTTTTTCCACATCCTCCGGAAGAACACAAAGACAAGCCTGCAATCGGAAAGTATGCTTCTTGCTCTGGCCTTATTGCCGAAGTAGTTTCTTATCTTGAAGAACAACTGCCTTACAGTAAGCAGGAATATGATGCGGTAGAGCATCAGTTCAATCCAGATGTGTGTTAACGAGAACCTGCGGCATGTACCTTTCGATTGACGCAGCTTCTCTTCTTCGTTGACCTTGCGCTCTTTGACGGTTATCTGTACGTCGCCTATCCAGTATTGCTGGGAGCTCCAGCCGGCCTTGTCGATCTTCCACTTGTCTATCTCGATACTCGGAATCACCTGCGAAATCAATGGGCTGTAGTAAATTCCGTCGCCGTTCGTACGGAGGCTCCTGATTGCCTGATTCTCAACGAGCGGCAGCACGCGTCCGGTCCTGATGACGTCCAGTGCTGTCGTTGACATATGCATTCCGTCGTGCGGTCCGAGGTAATTGCCTTCCCCGGCCTGGCCCGGATGCCGCGTGTGGTAGAGCCACTCGTTCGGATGCCATATCTCCTTCTTGCCCGCATTAACAAGTCTGAATGTCATGTCATAAGGGCCGCATATGTGTCCCAGGTAATCCATGTGCTCGTCCGCTCCGCCGATAGCTATGAGGTCTTTACGCATAGCACACATGCATGCGCCGTAATTGCGCAAGTGCAGCGGGTCGGACAAATCTACTATCCCGGTAGGTTGTCCGCCTATATTGTTGATGCAGTCCAGGGTGGTCACTTCTTCGAAAGAAGGATAGCTGAATGGGTAGAACTTCTCGTTGACGTTGCGAAATTCATCCATATGCAGAACGATATTACGATCCTTCTCGAAGGCCTCGATTATCGATCGAACAAACGTAGGCCTGACAAAGGCGTCGGAGTCGCACACGGTAATTATCTGCCCCGAACTGACCACTATTCCAAGATTGTACATGAGGTGTTTGTGGTAATAGACGTCCGCCGGCATGTTCATGACTATCCATTTGTCGATGGCCGGATGTTTGTCGAATGCCGCGCACTTGTTGAGCCGCAAATCTATATCCTCCAATCGCCGGCTGTAGTATTCGATCCAGATAACCTCGAAAGATTCTCTTGGGACGTCCTGATGTTCCAGATAATCGAGGATGTGAAGGCTCTCTCGAACCGACCAATCCAGTAATACCAGGCTTACCTTCGGCTGTTCAGATTGTTTATGCTCAAACAGTATTTCCATATGGTTTTACCGTATGTTCGTCTGTGTTGATCATAGGCATGATGCAGCAAGTCGGCAATATGCCTGTGTCACCTCTATCTCTATGACTACCCCATATTCCAAACGGTTCATCCTTCTCTATCAGCCTTTCGGTCTCTTGTCAAACGCTTTTTGGTCGAAGAGAGCAAACGAAACCACCATTTTGACTTAATCTCCTCTAATTCCAGCCTTAAATTCTGAAGCTCGCCGGTTCTCTTGTCCAATACCTCGGTCAGTTTTCTGTTCTCTTCGGTTTTGAGTTCGACCGAGTTCTTAAGTGCCGCAATACTTCTTTTTTTGTCTATTGCTTCGGATCGCAGGCCCTCTATTTCCTGAATCTTGTCGTCTATTTGTCTTTCTGATTTACGAATAAGCGTTTGTTGCTTCTTGACGGTTTCTTTCAGGTTGTTGGTTTCTCCGAGACAGTGTTCGACACAATCATGCAGCGGTTCCAGCAGTCTGGCTTCGGCTTGAGAGATAGGCGCTACAACGTACTGCCAGTCTTTATGTCTGGTCCCCTCGACGATGTGGTGGAAGTTCTCGGCGAAGTAGTCTTCCGCTTTGCCAAGATTGAAAACGGCCCTGTCTCGAAATATCCTGGTATTGCGTGCGAACCGCCGGCTGTTTCTCAAGGCAAGGGCAACTGCTTTCCTGAGTTCGTCGATGGTTGTGGCAATGTAGCCAATTTGCTCACGGTCCTCAAAATAGCTCACGTTGCCGAATGCTTCGGCGACATAATTTTCTCTGTGAGAGAAAAACACCACCGGTCGAAGCGTCATAAAGGCATAAGTAAAGGCCGTCCCCGACATATCCGTAACCATAATTGCTGACCGACAGTAGTTATCATTGTAGTAGCTCGCGTTGGAATCAAAGTCGAATCTTTCATGTCCGGCGAAGCGATTCGCTATTGTCTGTACGGCTTCGGTTTCAAGTGTGTGTGGGTGAGGGCGGAAAATTATCCTGTACTTTTCGAAACCGTCCAGCAACGCTTCGACAATTTTTTCTCCGTATTGCGGCACAGAGACATATTCGGCGAAATTTCCTTCTGTGACAGTCGGGGCATAGATTATGCTGTCTGTCGGCAGTTTGTTTTCCTGGAAATAGCGGATGTTGCTGTCCAGCTTGATATATCCGCCGGGTATCCTGCACAAAGGCTTATTTCGTACGAATTGGTGTATGATGTTGGCTCGCATAACGGCGGTGCAGGGCAGGAAGACGTAATCCAAGTCGTCAAGAAACGCCGATTCGTGCGGATAATCGCTGTTTTCGGAAACCGACGGTTTCTGTTCGGCGCCGAGAGGCGAATCATATATATCGTGAACGAACAACACCTTCTTCGCCTGCTCTGGAAGGCCGAGCATCACGGTAGGAATGACAAACACATCAATGAAATCCAGAGAGCCGACAATGTCATGTCCTGCGTAATAAGAGTAGTTGCGTTTCTCGAACTGGTCGCCGCACAAAACGCCGAACAAAAAAACGACGTTATAACCTTGTTGGCGAATTTTGTCGTACATCGCCTCGCTGCCGAGGTTCATTCTGTATGCTGCGCTCGGGTAGTACACACCCAGCGTTTTTTGTCCCGGCTTAATGTCTTTCTGTATCCTTCTTGATACATAATCCGCCAGTGCTTTGGTTGCGCTTGGGCCGTTGTTCAAGTTTGCCGGGTGAATGTCGAGCAGGTGGCTCAGATATTCGTTTGGTTTTGTCTTGTTGTTGAAGGACAATGCATCAAGCAGCTCTTGCAGCCAGGCCGAATACATCAGCGGTTCATCAAAGACAAGACGACCATCTATCATCAATCCATCCATCCTCTTTTTTACGACGGATATGAACTCCGGGTCACTTGATGCGATGACAATCGGGCAGTCCAGATCGACGAGTTTTTCGTCGTCGATTCGATCAAAAGGGAATACGGGTGCTCCGAGAAATTTCTCATCTTTTTTCTTGTCGAAGACGAAGAATGCTGTTTCAAAACCGTATTTGGCGAAGAAGCGGTGGCATTCAATCGCCGACTCGCCGTCACTGAAAATGATTATCTTGTTCGATGCAAATGCCATTTGGATATCAAGTTTGTCAGATGTGTGCCGGCTGGTTCTGGCCGCGGTGTGTGCTATGGACGGCTTGCCGGTCAATATATGTCCTGACTTCGTTCACGGAATTGCCTGCAAAGCACCTTTTGTATTCGTTTTCGCGGGCTTTCTCTATCTCAAACGCCCCCTCCTCCTGGGCAATTCCGTAGTACTTATCCCCGAATCGTACTATGTTGTATCCTCTGTGCCCTTCTTCGATCAGATGGGGCTGGTCGTTTCTGACGTCGCAAGCGGGTGTTTCTTGTCGGAGGCCGGCTGCCAATGGCGCATCCAGCCTGCCTCGCGTTTGGTAGTCCACTGACAGGACGATGCCCCAGTCCTTCTGGACGGTGCCTTCAAAAATATGGTTGCACGTTGCTGCAAAATAGGCTTCCGCCTTTCCAACATTGTAGATTTCAGCGTCTCTGAACTCTCGAATCATCTCTGAAAAGTTCTCTCGCTCATCTATAAGTAGCGTCGTTTTCTTCACAAGCTGTTCTATATCTGTAACGACATAACCGATTTTTCGGCGGTCTTCAAAATACTTGACCTTGTTGAACGCCTCTTCTACCGTATCCTCGTTGTGCGAAAAGAAGACTACAGGTCTCAGGGTAGTGAAAGCATATGTAAAGGCCGTTCCGGACATGTCCGTGATCATGACGGTCGATCTGCTGTAATTTTTCATGTAGAAGCTTGCATTGGAATCCAAATGAAAGCGTTCATTATCGCGGAATTGCTTTTCAATACTCGCCACATATTCCGTATCGAGTGTATGCGGGTGCGGTCTGAAGATTATCCTGTAATCCGGAAAATTCGCCAGCAGGGCTCCTACGATCTCTTTTCCATGTCTGGGCAGTGAGACGTAATTCTCAAATATGTCACCGCATACTGTCGGGGCGTAGATAATGCTGTCAACAGGTATGTCGGATTTGTGCGATTCAAAAAACTGAATATTGCGATCGAGCTTAATGTATCCTCCAGGAATTCGCCACAGCGGCCTCGACCTGATATATTTTGTCACGGATATCTGTGTCTTGCCGTAGAGCGATCTGCATGGTATGAACGTATAATCCAGTTCGTCCAGCAGGGGCGAGATGTGCTGAGGGCCGTCGGAATCCGGTCCTGATTCAAGCGGCGCTTCATCCTTGCCGCTCGGCGAGTCATATATGTCGTGGGCAAAGAGAACCTTCTTAGACCTTTTCGGGAGTCCGGCGGTAAGACATGGATATACGAAGACATCGACGAAGTCGAATCTCTCAATCAAATCGTGCCCGGCGTAATACGAGAAGGGGCGTTTTTCATACTCGTCTGCCCGGATGACGCCAAAGAGAGAAATGACATTGTAACCCTTCTCGCGGACTTTTTTCCTCATTCCTTCACTACCGAGATTGGCTCTGTAGGCCTTGCTTGGGTAGTATATGGCGAGCGTTTTTTGGTCAGGGTCTATCTGGCTTTTTATCTTTTCGACTTGATAATCCGCCAGTGTTCCGATCACATCCTTCGCGCTATTGGGATAGCGTTCGAGCAGGCATCTCACATACTCGTTCGGCTCTGTCTGGCTGTTGAACGACAGAGCGTCGATCAGTTTCTCGGTATCTTGTGAAAAGAGTATCGAGTCATCGACAAGGAGGTTCTGACGTACTCCAGCCTGAGTCAACTTTTGCTTGATTTGGCGGCCCCAGACAGCGTCTTCTGCTGCAAAGACGACAGGACAGTGCATAGAGGCAATATCCTCAATATTATTCTCGGTAAACAGGGTTAGACTTTCATCCACAGGTATCTCTGCCGTGTTCGGCCCGAGGAAACCGGCTATATCGAAACCGTACTTTTTCAAGACCTCGTAGCACCTGACGGCTTCACAGCCGTTGCCTATGATGATTATCTGTCCTTGTTTCACTGGGATTCCCTGATTTTTCTTGCTTGGCGTTTTTGTTTCTACCTCGACTGGTAAGAGTATTCGCAGCAGATTACCCAGTACCGCTCATCAAATACGGCAAATTAAATCTGTTCTGCCCATCGGTAGCATACTGATCCAGCCAAGGCGAATAAGTCCGAACTTCGATTCTGTCTTTCTGCGGCAGAAAGGTCATGATTCTGAGCCATCCGTTACCGCCGTTGCCTACGGGAATAGGCGGGTCCTGGTAGTTGGCCAGAATCTGATGAACAGGATTACCGTTTACTCCTATGCTCGTCAATCGGCCCAGCCCGTCTCCGAGAATATGGCCCGAAAGCACAAGGAAGATGTTTTTATGGAGCTTGACGAATTCATCCCACATCTGTTCGCCGTCATTGCCGTCGCCGGCCCATCCCCTGCAGTTCCACTGGTCCCCGGGACCAGACCGCGTATCGTCTTCATGCATATAGCAATGCGTCAGGAAGATGGTCCGCTTTTCGGGGAATTCGGCAACAACCTGGTTGGCCCACCGGAGCATTTCATCATTGGGGCCGAATTCCAGAGAAACAATCATAAACTCCATTCCGCCTGCATCGAAAAAGACGTAACGTCCGTCCGGGTTGTCTGCGGCGCATCCGCCCCACCAGGGCTCATTGGCAAACCTGCTGACAGGAAAATAGTGGTTCAGTTTGGAATTATCCCTGGCATCGGCGGAGAGCCTGCCGTGATTCGGCACATCGTGGTTGCCCCCGCAGAAAGTATAAGGCACGACACCGTCGAGAATGGTCATGCTTGTATTGGCCCGCTGCCATTCAAGGTCGGAATCATTCTCTGTGAAATCACCTTCGTGCAGCACAAAGACTATATTCATAGCCGCTTTGTTATCCTTTATCCACTGTGTCTGAGATGTGAATATCTCGGGATAGTGCATCGTGTAAGATTGAGTGTCGGGAAGTACGATCAGAGAAAATGATTCGGATCCGGTTACATCGGCTGTGTCTCGGTTTTGTGACGCCGTATCCGCTGCGACTGAATTAGGGTCGGCCTGCGTCCGCAGGGTCAACTCCGAGAGTCTCAATACGCCGGGATTCACACCGGCGGCAATATGTAAACGATAGTACCTGTATGTATTGGGATCGGCGCAGTTGTAAGTCCTTCGCTCGTTTATCCGCCAGTTTTCCTGGTTGGTCTGCGTGTCGAGTGTCGTCCAGCTCTCTCGGTCGTTCGATCCCTGGAATTGCCAGTCTTTAGGCATTCTGTCGGTCGAATCAGTTCCGTTCTTGCCATGGCTGCCGGTCTGCAGAGCGTATGACCTGACAAGCTTTCGGGTGGGGCCAAAGTCTGTCTCTACCCAGTGCGGAAATGGACTGGTAGTCTCCCAGAAGGTGTCACGATTATTGTCAAAGAGATATGTTACGGCAAAACGGCCGGTGCTCACGGAGTCCGCAGTATAGAGAACGGGTGCTCTTGTCGTAGATTCCCCTGTAATCTTAACGGCGTTGCTATCTGCAGTTCCTTGGCTGCTCGCCTCGGCGGGCCCGGCATCACCCAAAACCGATTCACGAGCCGCTCGATCAGATGCCTTGTTCGGTTCTGTTTGATCCAACTGCTCGATAAGTTCTGCAATGAGCAGCTTGTCTATAAGCCGCTTGACCTCTTCAGGCGAATCGCCGATTACGCAGCGATAACCCTTCGTGCCGATTTTCTCTATATCCAGCTCCCCGGCTGCCTGGTCCAGGCCGTAGAACTTGTCTTGAGATCGCACAATTTCGAAGGCCTTGTACGTTTCTACGAGAACAGGTTCTTTCGATGGCTGGTCCGCATTGCTTTTAGCGGTGCGTTCAGGTGAATCGTCGGTGGTGCACCCGCAACCGATGATAAGAAGTGCGGCACAAAGCGGTAGGTTGATGAAGCTTTTCATGATGTCAGTATCTCCGGCGGCGCGTTTTGTCCGCCCTAACAATTCAGGTTAAGAATGAACGATTTTGTCTCGGCGGGACTTTGCTCCCGGTTTCTGTCTGATCGAAACAACCTTTTGCGCGGGAGGCTTTGCCGTCATCTTATAGCCTGCCGTTTGGGCGTCTCGATAGAACATCCTAACGGTATCCAGAGAGAAGTCCGCCAGGTCTCTGCCGATATTCGGCAGCTTTCTCAGTATGTCGGCGGTTACGGTTATAATCTGGCAGCCGCACCTTTCTGCGTGGAAGATATTGAACAGTTCACGACAGCTTGCCCAAAGCAGTTCTGCACCGGCGTTCTGTTCCGTCATTTTCGCGGCTTCAACCATTATCGGTTCGGGGTCCAGACCCGCATCGGCAATCCGCCCGGCGAAGACGGAAACGATGCTGTTCACGGAAGGGTTCAGGCTCTTCACTACCTGCTCGACCTGCTGCAATGTCAGGATAGCCGTGATATTCAGAGATATTCCTTCGTCCGAGAGCTTCTTGATCAGGTCCAGCGAGGATTCGCCTCTGGTGTTGGTGATGGGTATCTTGATGATTACATTCCGACCCCAACTATGTATCCACCGGGCCTGACTTTCCATTTCGCTGAACTCGTCCGAGAAAACTTCGAAAGAGATGGGCAGGTCCGGGATAGCTGCAATGGCTTCTCTGGCAAAGGCCTCATAGTCTGATACATTCGCCTTTCTCATCAAGGTTGGATTGGTCGTAAATCCTTTTACGATTCCATCTGCGTAGGCCTGTTTCATGTTTTCAATGTCAGCGCCGTCCGCAAACAATTTGATCTTCAATCCGTTGATCGATGGCATCTTGTTCTCCGTTGCCTGAATATTGATGCGTGTTGTTAGCGAGAATTCCGTATAATAATGCTGACTGCTTCAGCCAGGCTGCCTGCCTCAAAGTCGGGGGCGCTCTTGCCTGCTCTTCCTGAATTCGACTCTTCACCGCTGCGAATTAGAATCGTTCTCAGGCCCATCTTCTGCCCGCATATAATATCAGAATCCCTGTCGCCCGTCATCCAGCTTGAACTCATATTCAAAGAGTATTTCTTCTTCGCTTCTTCGAGAAACGATGTTCCCGGTTTCCTGCATGTGCAAGAGACAGCCAAATCGGGAACGACCCCTTTCGGATGGTGGTAGCAATAGAAGTAATCTGCAAAACATATCGAATTTTCCCGCAGGATGGAATGCAGTTTGTCATGCGTTGATTTTATACTCTCCAGAGACGCCTTTCCTTTCGCATGGCTGGGCTGATTGGATACCAGGAACAGGAGATAGCCGTGTTGTTGCAGTTTCCACAGCGACTCCAGGACTCCCGGGATCAATTCGAGGTCCTCGGGTTTGCGGGGAGACTCCCACTCTCCGGTACTCGGGTAAAACACATTACGATTGATTACTCCATCGCGATCGAGAAAAACTGCCTCGTGTTCTATTGTGCCGACTCCCATTTCATTTCATTGGTTTTCAGTGCAGGGTGTGAGACCATCATATGCCAGATAACCGCCTGGAACGCCTCCGTATGGGGCGTGACCGTCTCCTTGTTGACCACCGGAACGACTACCGCGCTGTCGGCGACCCTGGCGGTATAGCCGCCGTCTCTGCCGACTATCCCTATTATCTTCGAGCCGACCTCTTCGGCATACTTCAACGCCAGGACCAGGTTGTTGCTGATATTCTTTTCGGCGTTGCCTCCGCCGACCGAGAATACAAGAACGCAGTCGCTCGGGTTGAGTTTGCTTCCTTTAAGCCAGTTCGCAAATGCCGAATCCCAGCCGTCATCATTCACCCTCGCCGTCAGTTCGGATACGTTGTCGGTAGGGGTATAGGATTCTATCCCCGCAATCTTTCTGAAATCGTTGACGGCGTGAGAGGCATTGCCGGCGCCGCCCCCGACGCCGAGTATGAAGACCCGGCCGGCGGCTTCTCTGGTCTCCAGCAGTATTTTTACGCACTTCTCGATGGAATTTCGGTCGATAGAGTCGATAATCCTGTGTGCTTCGGACAAATATGAATCGATGTAGTTTCGAATATTCATCTTCAAAATCCCGGAACTATTGTCGCTTTGCATGTGTGGACAACTGCTGGAGATGCTCGCGGGTCTCCTCGAGACCCTGAAATGAGCCTATTTCGTAGAAGCGCTCTTTGACTTCATATCCCAACATTTGACCTTCGTCAACCAGTTCGGCATACAAATCCGCCAAATCCCAGGCCCGGCCTTTCTCGGCATCGGCAAGGCTGCTCCGTCGCAACAAGGCCAGGCCATAGTCGATATGCTTCATGTCTTGGGTGGGATTCTCTTTGTTATACCGTATGATTTCACGGTTTTTGTAAACGACATTACTCCTGTCCCAATTGTTCTCATTCTTCAGGACCGTCATCAAGCCCTTCTTGTTGCGAGAGAGAAAGAAATCGACTATCGGTGCAAATTCCGTATCCAGATATGAATCTCCGTACATTACAAAGAACACGTCGCCCAATAGAGGCAGCGCTTTCATTAAGGCTCCGCCGGTGCCGAGTGGTTTATTGCCGTCGAAGGAATAATCAACCGACAACCCAAAACCAGCGCCGTCTCCTGCAAAGTCTTTAATCTGTTCGCCGAGATAGCCGGCACAGATGACAACCTTTGCTACCCCTCTTTCCTTGAGCAGCTTGAGTTGGCGGCCTATAAACGGTTCGCCGGCCACATCCAGCATCGCTTTAGGGACATCCTGCGTAACCGGGTAAAGACGGGTGGCAAGGCCGCCGGACAAAATTGCAGCAGGAGGCATCATGATTCTGTAACCACCTTGGCCCCTTCGAAGCAGAATCGAAATCTCATTTCCTCCAAGCCTTCCTTCATCATTGCATGTCTCAGTTTTGCCGTATCTTCAGAATAGAACATCAGGAATCCGCCCCCGCCGGCGCCGACCAGCTTTCCGCCGATTGCGCCGTTCTTCAGGGCCAAACTGTACCAGTCGTCTATCCTGCCGTTGGACATTGCACCGGACCGATTCTTTTTGTTTTCCCAGTGAACGTCCAATAACTCTCCGAACTTGCGCAAATCACCGGCTTCGAGCGCCTTCTTGCTCTGTAATCCGAGGTCTTTTACGAAATGAAGGTTCTCAATCATTTCTTTATCGTTGTCTTTACTTTTATGGTTTTGCTCGGCCAGGATCGAAGACGCCGAACGGGAATACCCTGTGAAAAACAGCAGTAGATTATCTTCGAGATCGTACAGTGTCTCCTTGGTAATCTCCAATGGATATGCGTTCACCCAGCCGTTTTTCTTGAATTCGAAACAGGTGACGCCTCCGTATGCGGAAATATACTGGTCCTGTTTGCCGATTTGTTCGCCCAGTCTGTTGATCTCGATATCGCAGGCTTGCTCTGCCAATTCCCTCGGATGAACCAGATTCCTCTTGTATCCATGCAATGCCTTCAACAGGGCCGTCGTGAAGCTTCCGGATGAACCCAGGCCTGTGCCGGACGGAACGTCTGCAAAGCTGACAATCTCGATTCGTGGATCATGGTCCATATTGACCATTTTCAAGACTTCCCTGAAGATAGGATGTCTTATTTCGTCAACGGATTTGACTTTTTCCATTTCTGAATACTTCAGGTTTATGGTCTTACTGAAGGGGCGATGCACGGTTATATAGACATATTTGTCTATGGCGGCAGATATCAGGAAACCCTCATACTCGGAATAATAGGAAGGCAAATCGGTTCCGCCTCCACCCAATGTTATTCGTAAAGGACTGCGTGTTATGATCATCTTCCCGACGGCTTCCTTGGGGTGCGGTTATTGTTACATCGGTATAAGGTAATTTACCTCGGCGTGACAATCCCAGAAGCATTCTTTGCAGTGCAGGGCTTCGAGGCGGTCCTTCCGCCACTTAGGACTGTTCCAGAGTTCTTTCAGACTTTGCCTGGCGGGGTCCCACTTGAATAGATACCGATCCATATTCATATAAGGGATGCACCGGTATATCTTCAAGTCTGTTCCGATTACAAGGTGAGTGTATCCTGCGTTACAATTCTCTTTCATCACGTTGCCGGTCATCACATGATAGAAATTCTTAAGGTAGCTGCTGCTGTTTTCCAGGGCAAGGCCGTACTTTTCGGAGAGCTTCAGCAGATGCTCGAAGAGGTCTGGTTTGACTTTCTTAGACTCTACAAGGTAGGTTATGCCGTTCTTAATGTCATGCAATGGTATGAAGCAGATACGGTCTGCCCCGCACTTCGAGACCTTTTCGAACAAGATATCCAGGTCGTCGAGATTAGCATCGCTCAAAGTGGTGACAACGGTGATGGAAAATTTCTTTCCCGCCGCCTCTCTGGCTGCGCTGAGGGCGCGGATTCTATCCAGCACCTTAGCCAGTACATTTTTGCCGCCGCGCAGTTGGTCGTTCAGGTCTTCCCTGCCGCTGTCTATGGAAACATTCACATTGTTGGGATCTGCCGCTATCAGTTGCCGGATCTGCTTATCCGACAATGACACCATATTGGAATTCAACGTGACCGTTGTGTCATTTTTCCTTGCATGGGCGACGAGTTCAAATACGTCGGCTCTCAGAGTGGGCTCTCCGCCGCTGATGGCTATTCCGCCTATGCCTAATTCGTGCAGATTGTCTATAACCAGTTTCCACGTATCAGAATCCTGGTCGTTACGGTTCTTCAGATAGCGATGCGGCAAGACGCACATCGGACAACGCATATTACAGTTTTCGGTAACCACCAGCCCGCAAGCCAGGGGAGCGGGAGAACGGCCGCTTTTCAAATACTTCTCGATCTTGAGAAATATGTAAACGTATGCCTTGTGAATAAACCATTTTAGGTCAAGATGCCGCAGCCTGGTGAAAATGACATCCCGATAGACCTTTCTTTCCACGGCGTTTCCTTTGACTAAAACCTCATTTTCTTAAAAACAGACTCCGGAATCATTTTCATACCCATCATAATATATCTCCAGAACCATGGAGCGTACACCTGATTCTTCCTTTTCCTGATGGCTCTGTAGATAGCCTTAGCCATAACCTCCCTGCTGACAGCCAACCTCATCATTCTGCTCTCTTTCAAACGGGCAACGAATGGCGTATCAGCCAGCCCTGCCTTGATAGTGACGACGGATACATTTGCCCGGTGAAGGCGCTGCCTCAGGCCTTGCAGAAAGACCGTTAATCCCGCCTTGCAGGCGCCATAGACATACTGTACTCTTCGCCCTCTATCTCCGGCGACAGAGGAAATGACGGCTATTACCCCGCTGCCTTGCTTTTCGAGAACATCCGCTATCAACATCAGCAGAGAGACTGTGCCGGTGAAATTGATTTGTATCTCTCTTCTCAAGAGTTCGCCATTGTGTTCACAGGCATATTGGTCGTATACCGAACCGTGAGCCAGCAGAGCGATGTCCAGGCCGCCGAGGGACTCCAAGGCTTTATTCAGCACAGAGCTATAAGAGTCGGTATCCGTAACATCCAGACTGAATTGCAGGGCCTGTTCTGCGCCGCGTTGCTTCAGGTCCGCAGCGACTACCTCCAACTTTTCCTTGTTCCTGGCAACCAGGGCAAAGGCGGCTTTTCTTTCTGCAAACAGCTTCGCCGTCTCATGCGCCAAGACAGATGTTGCCCCGATGATCAGTAGTTTCTCCGGCACGCAGCTTATTCCTTCCTGAACATGGCAAGGCCCTCGGCTACGGGCAACAGGCTGCTGCCGGCGCCGAATATTACAGGCGGGCATTCTCCCAGGGTATCTTGCCACCACTGCCCATCCATCAGGCCCTTTATATATGTTTCGGATTCCGCCTCATGAGTAAAAACATATCCCCCTTTCCTCAGCCTGGGCCACAGGTATTTGAGACAGTCACGAGCTGAGCTAACCAGGTCAACGTCGAGTATAATAACGGCCGGCTCTGCCTCCAGGTCCGGCAGAGACTCGCTGAAGAAGCCGGGCACGAATTCGCACACCTCAATATAGGCATGTTTCGAAATGTTTGATTTGACCTCCTCAAGTGTTGCAGCGTAGTCACCTTCCTTGAAGGTATGAACACGGGAATCATTGAATATCTTTGCTGTTGCATCCGTCGGCGAATTCGGACTCGGCAGCCCCTGGAATGAATCGCATACGTAAAGTCTGCGACCGGTTTCCTTGGCAATCACAGACAACTGGGCACTGGAACCTCCCTTATATGCACCGCACTCGACAATCGGGCCGTCCACTTCCATATCCAGGATAAATTTCGCAACAGCGACGAAATGAAATGGAAAATGCAGACACATGATATTTCTGTAAACGGCCTTGATTTGCGAAAGAATCGAAATCCTCAGCTTTCTGTCTTCATTAGAACGTGCCGACCGGACGAACTTGTGCTCCTCATCCTTCAGCATGAAATACAGCGAAAGACTTCTCAACAGGCCGAAACGTTTCAAAGACAATCGCACAGTATTGAAAAATCCCGGACGCAACTGTTGATATGAGTTTTCCGAAACGCAATTCTCCATGTTTGTTTTCCTGAATCAATTATAAAGCATTGGCGCCGTCGCTGCTCGTGCATTACTAAGAAGGCGGCTCACTGTGCTTATAGCCTTTGGCCATTATCTCGAATATCAAGGTAAAGACAAAAGTCTGAAATCCCAGTATTATCAGGAGCAGCCCGAACAGGGCATAATTATGAAACATGAACAACTCGAAACCGCTCTTGACCCATGTAACAAAAAGGGGAATGTTCAGCAGTATGCCGGCAAACATCAGCAGAATACCGACGATGGTTCCCCTGTTATAGGTCAGAATCCTCTTGATCCTGTCGGAAAAGACAGGGTCGAAGTTATGGTAGATACGGCTCAGCAGCCCCAGTTGAAATGCCGAGTACCCGGTAGTCGCCAGGGTGACGCCCAGGAACATTCCGTGCAGGCTGAATCCTATACTGCCCACGAAGAATGGTCCGCTTATGAGCGCCGACGCCAGGAGAAGGCCTATGATCATCAGCACCAAGCCGGGTTTCAGGAGGAAGAACTCCGGACTGAGCACAAACATTATTCTCAGATTGTCCCACCCCGCCAGCCAGGGCGATATCCAGCCTATCCGCTTATGAAGGCTCATACGGCCGGGAGGATCTTTGTAAAACTTGATTGGCACCTCGGCCATCTTGAGTTTTAGTTTTGCCGCTTTGAGAACCAGTTCGGAAGCATACTCCCAGCCTTGGGACTGCAGCCTTATGCGTTTCAAGGCCGAGAGCGTGACGGCTCGCATGCCGCAGTGGATATCGGAGAAATGCGTCCCATATATGGCATTGAGTATGTATGTTGTCACCGGCGTGCCGAAATACCGATGCAAAGCCGGCATCGCATCAGGTTCAATAGTGCCCTTGAACCTTGAACCCATTATATATTCGTTTCCCTTGCGGTACTGTTCTATGAACGGACCAAGCTCACGAAAGTCATAAGTGCAATCGCAGTCGCCCATTATGACGAGCCTGCCCCTTATATGCGGAATCGCATCAATGTATGCTCTCCCAAGGCCTCGCTTGGGAGTCCTTAATACCCTGGCTCCTTTGGAGTGTGCGATCTCCGCGGTCCTGTCGGTGGAGCTATCCACTATTAGTATCTCGCCGGCTACATCCGCTTTCCGCAGACCTTCTTTGCACCAGTCAACAAAGTCTGCGATGGTCAACTCTTCATTCAAAGCTGGAACGACTACGGATACTTCAGGATTCGCTGCGTCCCCATCCGGAATGAGAAGCTTAACGTCGGGCATATCCGCTTCCTTGGCAGACGAGCTGCTATGCATTGTGGTCGTTCCTTTTTTCCATCAAGGCGACGAACTGAGAGCCGTGATTGAACAAGTCGTTGCAGAAGAATAAGACGTAAAGGATATTGGAAATGGCTTTCTTGACGATCCCATAGTCCTCCTCGGCAAAGGTCTTGTAAAGTGTATCGTGAAGAACCGCGTTAATTGCGTACTTATACATCGTATGAAAAGGAAATCCCCATTTTCGCACCTTGACGGGAGAAAAGCCCGCTTTGGCAAGCTCGCTCAGCAATTCCTCCCCCTGATAGTGGCGTATATGTCCAATATGTTTGTCTATCGGATACACTCTTCCGCTGGGAACGGTTATAATCAGCCATCTTCGGCACAGACGGGCAATATTGCTCACCGCTGCCTGCCAGTCTTTCACATGCTCCAGGACTTCCGAGCAAGACACGAGATCATACTGCGCGTTGTGTTCGAGCGGCTTGGAGATATCCGCCACAAAAAATTCGGCATCAGGGAACAGCTTCCTGTTGGACTGAATGACATTTTCAGAAATATCGCACCCGGCAATCCGCGTCCGCCTCTTCTTTGAGACTTCCTGCAGAAAGAAGGGTTGGGCACAGCCGATATCAAGGCAATCCGCAAAATCCAGGTTCCGTATCATCTTCATTATGATTCTGCGTCGATGTCTCGGCGCCGGTGAATACTTGTGGACATCGTCCCATTTCGCGGCTATCTCGGAATAATCGCAAGTCCGGTCGATATCTGCGGCTGTAGGCTCAGACACTCTCTATTCCTTCATCTTGAGACATGGCATTACTGTGATTCTTCGAGAAGACCCTCAGCACGAGAGCCTGCAATGCGTTGACGAGTCTTTTGATATTCCTGGGATACCGAAGGAGTATTAGCAGGTATCCCAGTATGATTCTGGGTCGGAAATAGAAAGTCCTGTAGGCGAGCTTGGAATAGTGTTCCAAGTCCTCCGGCGTCAGCCCGTTTGGAACAAACACAGGATACTGCATGTTCATCCTGCTCCAGGTCTTATCCAGCGTTCCATATTGATCTGCCATCTCATACGCTGCGGTGCCGGGAAGAGGCGTAAAGGTCGTGAAATGAAAATCGTCCAACGGCATCTTCTTCATGAACTTGATCGTTTCGAGGATAGATTCTCTTGTTTCCGTAAAATGGCCTATGATGAAAAAACCTCTTGTCCTCAATCCCGCTTTTTTTGTTTCCACAACGGTTTTTTCTATCTGCTGGAGCGTCACATTCTTCTTGATAAGGTCCAGAATGCGCTGTGAACCGCTCTCTATACCATAGCTTATCTGCCAGCAGCCGGCTTTCTTCATCAATTGAAACAATTCCAGATTGCCCTGATCCACCCTTGAGTAGCAGGACCATGTAATGTCCAGCTTCTCGTCAAGGATTGCTTTGCATATCTTTCTGACACGGTCCTGAAAAAAGACGAAATTGTCATCATAGATGCTTATGTCTCTTATGCCGTGGTTTTTGATGAGATAACGTATCATTCTCAAAACATAATCTGCACTGAAACACCGCAAACCCCCGTGGATCAGCTTGCTGTTGCAGAAGATACACTGTCCGAAACAACCTCGCGATGTGACTATAGTAGTGGCGGGCAAACGCAAGTACGATGGAGCCGACGGCCTGTAGATGTCTGTCATGTCGGGAATCATGTCCCAGGCAGGCAAAGGCAGGGTATCCATATCCTTTATCGTACTTCTTCGCTCGGTTCTGCGAAGCTTGCCATTATCTCTATAGATGATTCCATTTACTGTATCCAGGGGAGCGTTATGGTCCAATGTTCGGAGCAGTTCTACGATTGTGGTTTCGCCTTCCCCTATTACGCCTATATCAAAACCGGGAAACCGCTCCATCGTCTCTTCCGGGACGGAACTGAGGTGAGCGCCGCCGACTATGATCTTCAATCCTGGATTACGGTCCTTGAGCAGGTCGGCGACTTTCGCTGTCCTGTCAATAGAGAGCGTAACGGTGGTAATGCCCACGTAGTCGGGGTTGATAGTGGATATTCTCTCCACAGTCTCCTTCGTACCGTAGCCGAAATTAGCGGAGTCCAGGAAAGCGACGTCGTAGCCGGCCTGCCTGATTACCGAAGCCAGGCTCATCAGGCCGTAAGGTATTGAACGGCCGGTCGCCGCAGCCAATGCGCCGGACCGCTCTTTCTCATCTAAAGGAGGGTTCAACAATAAGACTTTTTTCATGGTACAAAGTATCCTGCAGAAATAATCGAAGACTGTTCGTTATTGCGCAAGCATGGCGTTTACGGAATCTCGCATGGCTTCCAGTGAGGTCCTTTTGGGTGTCCATCCCAGCTCGTGAATCTTTTTCAGATCAAAGCGCACGATGGGGACATCTCCTTTCCAGCCGCGGTCGCCGCCGCTGAACTGGTATTTCACGCTGTTCAATCCCATTCGCTCTGTCACGATATCCGCAATCTGCCTGACTGTGATATAATCTTCTGTGGCAACGTTGAAGCAGTCATACTGCCGGGGCGATTTGTCGCCGACGAGCAAAACGGCATCCAGAACATCCTCCACGTGTATATATGATTTGCTCTGGCTCCCGTCACCCAGAATCTTCAGGTTATGCGGGTTTTCTCGAAGTTTATTGATGAAATCATATGCTACGCCGTGTGTCTGTCGCGGGCCTATCACGTTGGCGAATCTGAAAGCAAAGCCCTGAATATCGAACATGTGACAATACGAACATATCATCGCTTCTCCGGAAATCTTGCTGGCCGCATAAGTGGATATCGGCGTCAGAGGCCCGTCGTTTTCCGTGCATTTATCAAGGCCGCGCTCGCCGTACACCCCGCTGCCGGAAGTGTAGAACATCTTCTTCACGCCGTTGATTCGCATTGCTTCAAGGATATTCTGTGTCAGGTAGGTTCCTTCCCAAAAGTCCACATCTGGAAACTTGATAGCCTTGGCGATATCCGGATTGGAAGCCAGATGGAATACGCAATCGATGCCCTCCATAGCCGATGTGACTGTCTTCAGTTCCTTGATGTCCCCCTCAACGACAAATAGACGCCGGTCGTTCTCGATCTCTGCAAGGTGCCATTCCTTCCCGGAGGAGAAGTTGTCATAGACTGTCACCCTTTCCGTTGAAGGGCTCGACAGCAGTCGCCTCACAAGATGGCTTCCTATGAATCCGGCTCCCCCTGAAACAAAGACATTCGTCATTCCGGCATCCTTTCCGACAGCTTCAACTCAAGCTTGTTCAATCTGAATATTCCCGGATTATTGCCCTTTGTGCAGTAGAAGCGATAGTGCTTAAACGCTGCGGGGGGCGCTGTTTTGTAAGGCCGTCTTTCGTTGTTCTTCCAGTCTGTCTGATCGGCTCTCTGATCCAAATCGACCCATTTCTCTCCGTCGTCAGAGCCCTGCAAAAGCCACTCCTGGGGCATCCTGCCCGTATCGTCCCGGCCGTATGGACCGGTTTGCAGGGCATACTCGGTACAAATGCGCGGCTCATTGAGTTCGAGACTCACCCAATGCGGATACTCGCACGTCTCTTCCCAGAAGTTAGGATAGAAGTCCAGAATATTCCAGCCGTCAGCCTGAGCAGACAGTTCAAAAAGAACAAACTGTGAAGCCCCGATGTTTTCCATAGGCCTGTCGGAGATCTGGCCTGACGAATCACATCCAGGAATCGGAGTCACAATCTCATTCATATTGACAACATAAGCGCCGTATGTCTTCCCTGACGAGTGGTACAAGTTCTGCTCGTATGGATTTATGGGAATTGAACGTTGTATATCCATCTCAGCCAGTACGGCCTGAAAAAGCTCCGAGACGAAACGGCGGTTTGTTGCCATATGATCGTACTCGTACCTCTGGCGCAATTGGCCAAAAACGGGATACCCCGGTATTTCTCGAATTAGGGTGCCTTTGAACTGTGCGGCAGGCCGGTCAAATGGTTTTTCGCACAAGAGCATGTTAACTGTCGAAAAATCAACAGACGCCAATTTTTGACGCACGAACGTTAATTCCCGGTTGGCGCTCAGTGCCGTATTTGACATACACAAATGCGCTAAAATGCCAAAGACAAGAACCGCGAACAATGCGGCCCAATTGGCAGCCGCCTTGACTCTCTTGATACTCATCAGATTGCAGAGACCCCGCAATACCCAGAACATCAGCAGAACAATCATAGCTGAATACGGAAAAACCACCCGATAACTCAGTGATACGCCTGATGCGAGAACGGGGGCAATCGAAAGCGGAATAATGATGACAACAGCAAGAAGCATTTGCCAAGTCCGATTGAGTCTGTTTAACAGTGTTATGTTTTCGGTCGTTTTTGAGTGGAATTTGCAGAATAGACTGCCGACAAAAACGACTACGCTTCCTGCGGACAGATACAGCAGCATACACAACGCAGATATGCTGCCAAAAAGCGGATGGAACACGCCGCCCAGCGAAAGAATCGAACCGATATAGAACTGCTTCGCCGTCAGAGCTATGTCCGGTGACAGCGAAACCTTATGATAACCCAGGGCGGATGAATGTGTCTGGAGATCAGGCCAGGCCGACAAGACTAACGGCAGGTAAATAATCTTGTAGGAAAGCAGATAAACGCCCATACCGAGACAGCAGAATAATACTTCGTGAATCACACGAACCCTTGTTCTGGGCCATTGGCTTAATCCTGAGAACAGAATATTGGCACAGGTGAACACCACGAAGAAAAGCGACATGACGGGGTAATTATAAAGTGAAACGAGGAAAAGACAGAAGGAGGCAAACAGATAAATGGCGTAGGGTTTCCATCGGCGCGTAAGGAAAAACTTGTTCCACGCATAATCGAATACGAGATAAGAAAAAATAGTCAACAACAGCGCCGGGCCGGCGAATACCGACCATACCGACCAGATAATAAACAACTGGCTTTGCGGCAGGGCGAATATACAGAAGGCCAGGCACGCAGCAAAAACAGAATCCAGCAGTAATCGCCTGGTCAAGTAATAGTAAACGCATAATGCGCAAAGCAAAGTTGACCCGAAAAAGACGAGCCGCTGCCAGGTGAAATCTCGAATTTCATTAGTAACCAGGCTCTGGATACCAATAAAAAACATCGCCACCGGCCTGCCCATCACCACTCCGGGCTGCATGTCAGGGTGCAGCCGCCAGATGTCTTTCTTGCTGATGCCGGCCCCTAAATATCGATAGTCATCGTGCATGCCGTATTCCAGGAAGATAGCGGGGAGGCAGACAAACAGCGCCAGAAATACTAACAGCAACTTGGTTTTCATAGCAGGTCCCTGTTGTGGAGTCTTAAGGTTCATACTTTCTCTTTGGATTATTGTGACGTTTCAAGCCTCTGCTCGACTCAAAAACGCCGTCAAAGATGTTATTTACTTTTCTCGGCGACACAGCGGTCTATGGAGCGTTTGACCTCGTTCACCGAATTTCCCGCTACACAGCGGTATCCTTCCATGTTCACTCTGCCCAAATCCAGCTTTCCTTCGCTTTGAGCCAGGCCGTACAGCTTGGCGCCGACGCTTATGATATTGTGTCCCCTGTATCCTTCCTCGATGAGCGTGCGTTTCTCGTCTGCAGGAGTTTGCCTGTCGATAAGCCGCTTGACTTCCTCGACAGATTCGGCCACAACGCATCGATATCCGTCCGTATCGACTTTATCGAGGTTTAATCTCCCCTCGCTCTGCGCCAGCCCATACAGCTTGCCGTTGCACGAGATTATATTGAACTGCCTGTAGCCCTCTTCTACCAGCAAGGGGCTGCCCGTTCTCTTGATTATGAGATCAGCGGCGTTGCCGCCTGTATCCTTAGCCCGCCACTTGATATAGGGGCCGACCGTCACACCGCCGGCGCTCACCGCCGAACATACTCTCTGCCACCGTTGTGATTTGACTTCCTCATCGATATACGGGTCAACGCTGTACCATAGGTGATCGGGGATGTGGATGGGATTCTCGGCGTAGAGGTTTTCTTTGTCGCCGCGAAAACGGATGTTGTATTTTTCCGGATTCTGGTAGTACTCACTGCCTGCCACAAGCATTAGGGTGCGAACGCTTTCCACGAGCCCGATATAGTCCTTGTTCTTGAGGATATTTGCGATAGTCTCTTCTATATCTTCATCGGTTTCTCCCGGAATACCGACAACTGAATTGACGGCAATATATATTCCGGCTTCGCGACAACTGCGAAGATTCTGATTGACTATGTCTGTCGTGTACCCTTTCCTCTCTAGCCGAAGCGTATGGTCCGTCCATCCGTCCACTCCAAAACGCAGTCTGCTGAACCCGGCCTTCTTGAGACAATCATAGAATTCCCGTGTACCGCGCTTGTTGATGCGCAACTGGCCGGTAAGTTTGACTTTCAGCCCGCGTCTGATAATGTCCTTACAGATTTCAATGAGATAATCCGGATCGCCGTTCACATCGCTGTCGTTGAATTGGAATACATCGCTGCCTTGCTCGACGAGCCACTGCAATTCATCGACAACCTTCTCCGCCGACCGCTTGCGGTACATACACCATTCACAGCAGAAGCGGCATCGCGACCAACTGCATCCGCGGCTTGCAAGGATAGGTGTCAGGCGCTGCCCGTTCCATCGCCTGTAAAGGTCGAGTCCGGCCCAGTCATATTGCGGAAAGTCGATGGAGTCCAGGTCCTCCGGCACCGGCCCGGGCTCCCAGATTCGTCCCGGTGAATCATAGCGTGAAATGACGCCGGGCAGATCCTTTGGTTTCTCCCCGGCTGCCAAAGCCCGCACAAGACCCGGCAATGTGATTTCGGCCTCACGAATCACCATATAGTCATACCCGCTGAATCGCTGCGGGCCGCGAATGTGATCTACGCAATCATAACCGCCGACCAGAACAATAACCTCCGGGTAACGGGCACGGACGGCTTCGACGATGTGTTTGGCGATTAGCAGATTCGTGCTGTGCAGTGAGATGCCTAAAATCTTAGGTCGGGCTTGAACCAGGCCGGCAACGGTTGCGTCGATCTCTTGGCGAAAGTACTCCATCACTTCAGGTCTTCGCCATTCCTCCTCTATGCCTATGGCCTCCCACGGGTCTTCTCTCATCACATATCCGTCAGGCGTAAGCACTTTGTCCGGTTTGTTGAGGATTCTTCTCGAATGGTAGAGATGATAGAAAATTACATCCAGGTCAACCGTTTGAAAGCGAATCCCTGTCTTCTTCAGGATATTATGCACATAGCCCAGGCCATTGGGCATCATTGCGGATATCCGTGCAGGCAGATCCAGCAGTATAAGGTCCTGGTTCGGACGGAGCTCAATGTCGGGTATTTCAATCGGATAGATGCTTTCCATCGTGAGACATCTCCTTGCAAGTCAATCCTCTAAACAAGCGGCCTGTCATATGGAATTGCGTTTGCGAAACCTATATGGCTGCCGTTCCTGCGGAAGTACCTGCCGTTAGGTCCTCCCCCAGGATGCGATAATAGCATCAGTACCATGCTGACTATCGAATAGGGACTTCTTTCAGATCCTTTGTTCATTTCCGTTCTCGCCTCACCGGCGACCAGAACATTGATCTGGATATCTTTGTCGGGAAAGGCGTGGGCATATTCGCAGGCCGCGGCACGTCCAAGACTGTTGAGAGCCGCCTTCGAGACTTTATACATACCATTACCAGGCGTATCGTTGGCCCAGCCGGCGTCCGAGCTGATGAGCAGAACTCTTGCCCCGCCGCTCGCAAGCATGTGCGGAAAAATCCCTTTGGTCAGCAGCCACGCTGCGGTGACATTTGTTGCCATCATCTTGCTCCAGTACTCCGGAGAACCGCTTTGAAGCGGTGTGCTGCTGCCAGGCTCAGTAGGTATGGCGGCATTATTGACCAAGCCATTCAGACTTCCGCACAGCCCCCTGACTTTATCGCAGGCCCTGGCAATCTCGTCCTGCCTGGTCAGGTCGGCTTCCACTATGTGACAGTTGGCCGTGGGTATGCCCAGGGACGCGGCTTCTTCAATACTCTCCTGCAGTTTATCTCTCCGTCTGCCCGTGAGGAATACCCTGGCGCCGGCCGCAGCCAGTCCGCAGGCAATACACCGTCCGTATCCGGTGCCGGCTCCCGTAATCCAATAACTCTTGCCGTTGAGACCGGCCCAGCGCTCCGGCGTAAGCCCGAAGCGGTGTTCCGCCCAGTCAGCCGGGTCAACATTGTCAAGCACGTGAGTTTTCATTGTCTTGTTTCTGCCGGGATGCCCAGTTTGTCTATGAGTCGCTTGACCTCTTCAGGCGTTTCGCCGACAACGCAGCGATAGCCCCCCGTGCCGACCTTGCTGAGCTCCAGTCTCCCCTCGGCCTGAGCGAGACCGTAAAATCTGTCTTTGTGGTGGATTATGTTGAAATCCCCATATCCCTCCTCGATGAGCCTGCGATCTTCTCGCTCAGGTGACGCCAGAGACTCGTCTATAAGCTGCTTGACTTCGCCGATACTGTCTGCGACAACACAACGATAGTCATTCGTGTTGACTTTATTGAGGTCGAGTTTACCTTCACCCTGGGCCAGACCATAGAATCTGCCTTTGAGCGATACTATATTAAACCCCCTGTATCCTTCTTCTACCAAGCATGGATACCTGAATGTCCCCCCAAGATGGCTGTGAATGTCATCGGTATCCATATTGTGCTGGTTTATGCAGAACAGCCAGCACGTGCACTTTCTGCAGGCGTCCGTCGTCGCCATCAGTCGCCGCCGAAAATTGTATGCAGCTTCTCCAAACCATATCTCCACGAAGTTCTGCTTATTGATGTTTCCGACGATTTCCTTGTGACACAGTTGGACATCACCGTTCGGAAAAATCTTCGCGAACACAAACGCCGTCCGGCATCCCTTGAACTTCATGCCGGGAAACGCACCCTGTTGCAGGGCGACCTTCTCTATGCTCGGAAATCTCTCGTAAAGTTTTTTGTCGCTGAATACAAGGCCGTCCGCCAGGTTATCCGGGCATGTCGTCTTCAACGCGGACTTTGAATAGTAAGCACAGCCGATCATAAGTCTTTTCTTTTTTTCTATTACGTGCCTGGCGGCTTCGTCGAGCCTGCGGTAAGCGTAAGGACGGATAGAATATAAGCTTTGATTCCACAGCCAGTCGTTCTTCTCGCGAAGAACCATGAACATGCAGTTCATTCTGTCGAAACTTTCGGCATCCCAGAAATCGATGCCTTCGATCAATTCGTCGATATTACATCGCATTATGACGTTGTTGATCATGAAAAACGTGTCTTTGTTTGTGAAAGCCTTGCGCGCATTCGTGATATTCGCGATGGTGCGATCATAGTCTGAATTGCGCCTGATATATTCATAAGTCTCTTTCTTGATTCCGTCGAAGGAGAAGCTGAGCCTGCCAAAATCGCATTCTCTCATTTGGCCGACGATTTTGTCGTTGAGCAGAGTGCCGTTGGTCACCATGTCGAGCCTGAAGCCGAAATCCCTGAGCATCGAGAGTATTTCAGAGAACTCCGGATGCATCATCGGCTCGAAACTGGAACCTAAGGATATGAGCGTGCCTTCGAGAGGCCGAAGTTGCTCGAGCAGCTTGCGATTGATGTGAGTTCTCGCCCCTTTCGCTCGATAGCTCACATGACACATCCGGCATTGCAGGTTGCACGCGTCCGTCGGCTCTATCTCGACAACCTTTGGAAGCCCCAACTCACCACCAAAATCGAAAAACTTCTTTGCCATAGTCCTAAATCTCTCTGAAGGCGGACTTATCAGAGAAAATCCAAATCCTTCCGCGATGCTATGAAGAAATTATTTCTGATATCTTCCTTGTTATAGACCAGGCTCTCCCGCGTGACAATATCGATAACCTTGCATCCTCCCTCCTCGGCTATGAGCTGAGCCGCCGCCGTATCCCATTCTTTCGTGCCGTTGAGTCTCGGGTACACGTCTATTTTGCCCTCGGCCAGCTTGCAGAGTTTCAAAGCCGAGCCGTACTTCTTGACGGTATTGATCCCGTGTTTTGCCAGAAACTCCAGCGTCGCTTCCGTCGAATGAAATCGGCTGTCCGCTGCTATCAATTCCGTTCTCTCGGACTTATTGAATATCCGCTCGGAGCCTTTATACGCGCCTCGACCCTTTTGAGCCCGGTACATCAACCCCAGGGCCGGCGCATAGACAAGCCCTAATACCGGTTCACAATTCTCTACCAGAGCTATATTGACCGTGAACTCATCGTTCTTTGCGAGAAAGTCTTTCGTTCCGTCCAGCGGATCGACCAGCCAGAACCTTTCCCACTTTCTTCGCACACCGTATTCAACCTGTGACTCCTCCGTCACGACCGGGTATTCGGATATCTCCGCAAGACCCGCAATGATCGTCTCATTCGCCTCTAAATCGGCTTTTGTTACGGGCGATTTATCCTCGGCCTTTAGACTGGTCTCGAAATCACCACTGTCATATATCTCTAATATCCTCGAACCCGCAGTCCTCGCCAACTCTGATACTGCTTCTATCATTGCGTCTCCGAGTTGATCTCGTCCATTACTCTTCTTATTACTTCCAGACACTCGCGCGGATATTTGCCGATAGAGGTCTCCTCAGACAGTTGTATCCCGTATATCCCCATCTTGAACGTGTTGTACATGTCGATTATTTCCGCGATTGTCGGGATGGGTTTGTCTTCCATGTTTTTGAGGAACTGCGTTGCCAGAAAAGTCCTCTTGTTGTGAAAGTGCGCTCTTTCCACGATGAACCGCTGGTAGCGGGGAATCCGCTCCAGCCCCACGTCCGTTGACAGGTCTCCTCTGTCTATCAGGATGTAATCGACTGTGTTCAGTATCTCGTTGAGATTATCCACTGCCGCGCGGGTTTCGATTTTTGAAATTATCTCGATATCGTCGTCGATCAATTCCTGCGCCAGTGCGATATCCTCGGCAGATCTCACAAAAGACAGGCCGATAAAGCCGATTCTGTTCTTGTTAGCCAGGGCTATCAACTCCCTGTCCTTCTCAAACAGAAACGGAATGTCCTTGTGAATACCTCTGACATGACAGCCCTTATTGGAACGGAGAACCCCTTCTGATTTCGACAGAAATGTAATTGCCGTCTTCTCTGCCGTTTCGACGACAAACTTCAGCGTGCTGTCGTCGGCCAGGACAACATCGCCGGACTTGAGGTGTTTATAGAAGTCTGCGTAATTGATCTGGTTGTTCAAGAGCTTGAACTTCTTGCCCTTCTCAAGCTCTATAGGCGCATCCAGTTCAGCGGTTCGCACTTTATTGCCCGGCAGGTCGAGCAGGATCTGCGCTCCGGGAACCTGCTCGCGGATGTCTTCTATGATCCCTTGTATGTCCGAGATGCTGCCGTGAGCGCCGTTGATTCGATAGATGTGATCGTCACTGTGTATTGCTCCCAGCACGCCGTCGCCGAAGAGCGACGGACCCACCGTGACTATAACCTTCTTCATTTCGATTCCTTGATGAACATCTCATCGCCCAGCGCAATTATCGCATCGGCGATCTCGGATCTCATAAACCTCTCGTCGGGCCGCTTGCCGGCGCTGAGCATTGCCCTGATTCTTGTCCCGCTTACCGGCTCGATGTCTGCTCCCGAGTGCCGACACGTCTTTTCGCTGACTATCTGCCCGCATCTGCTGCAATAATAGGGCTCCTTCAGGAGCAGCAGTTCTATGCCCAGATGGTCTTTCGCTGCCAGTTTCTTCGCGAGTTCGTGGGCTTCGTACTTGCCGTAATAGTCGCCGACACCGGCGTGGTCCCTGCCGATTATGAAATGTGTACAGCCCAGATTCCGCCGGATCACGGCATGAAAGACGGCCTCTCTGGGCCCTGCATACCGCATAAATGTCCACAGCCCCGCCAGATACACCCTCTCCTTCGGATAAAACTGATTGGTCATGCACTCATACGAAGCCTCGATAGCGGCCTCGGTGAAATCGCCCGTCTTCTTCCATCCCATCAACGGATTTATGAACAGCCCGTCACACAGTTCCAATCCCGATCTCTGCAGGTGTTCGTGCGCCCGGTGAATCGGATTGCGAGTCTGAAAACCGACAATCGTTTTCCAGCCTTTCTCGGCGAATGCTTGGCGTGTCTGTTCGGGTCTCAAAGAGCCTTTCAGCAGCGACTGATCCGAGACCATTACCTTGCCTCCGACTCTGTATTCGAACCTCTCCAGTTCTTTTTTGGCCCCCGGATGCGCCGAATCGCACGTTTTGAACACCTTGACGACATCACTTTCTGCATCAATCTTGTAGCAGTCGGCTATCTCTACAAATCCGACTTGCCTTGATTTGTGCGTCAGGTGCAGTTTGTCGGCATCCATCGCCTTGACAAATACATCGTGAGTGACGTCGAGAGTTATCGGGATGGTCCAAACCGATTTATCGCTCAGCATCATATTATCGACGACGTTGTGATAATCCAGTGATGTCATGAACCCGTCCAGAGGGTAATACATCCCGGTGTGCAGGTTTATCATGTCCTGCAATATCTCGTCGTTTATCTCGTGCGTTAGTTTCATCGAAGCTCTTGGCCGTACTTCTTCGAGATAAAGGCCGTAATCCTCTTGAGTGACTCTTCGACAGTTTCTTCGTCCACATTTATTGTCAAGTCGCTTTTTGCCGGCTCGTCGAATCCCAGGTCTATCCCGACTATTTCAGTCTTGCCGATGTTGTCGCCGTACATGTTCTTGACGTCGTCGGCTCTGCTTTTCTCCAGACTCTTCTTAAGGTATATCTCGTTATAGCCGGCGATTTTTTGGCGGGCGAATTTCCTCAACTCTTCGAAAGGAGAAATATTGCACACTATCGCGGCGACGTCGGTCCGGTCCAGCAAATATGCCGCCAGCATAATCCTCTTGATATTCGCCACCCTCTCTTCGCGTGAATATCCCAGGTCGTTGTCGTAGAAACCCCTCACAAGGTCGCCGTCAATTATGCAGGATGCCTTGCTCAATCCGTCGAACCACTTCTTCAACTCCACACCTAAGGTAGTTTTGCCCGAACCCGAAATGCCGATCAACCATATAACCATGATATATCCGATTACTCGTTATTGTCTGCCTTGGTATTCCGGCATGCAGTCATGTATCCTGAAACCGCAGAATCCACATCTCCGATTTCACTTATGTGATGATTTTCAATCCACATGGCACGATCGCATATTGACTTTACGGTTCCCATGTCATGCGAGACAATGATGATTGTGCCGCCTTTCCTGCTGAACTCACTGATCCTATCCTTGCACTTGCCGCGAAACTTCTGATCTCCGACGGCCAGAACCTCATCTACAAGCAAAATGTCTGGTTCTGTATGCGTGACCACGGAAAAGCCAAGCCTGGCGAGCATGCCGCTTGAGTATATCCTCAAAGGCTGGTCGATGAATTCGCCAAGCTCTGAAAACTCCACTATCGAATCGAATTTCCTCAACACCTCACGTTTGGTCATCCCGAGAATCATCGCGTTTATGATTATGTTCTCCCTGCCTGTAAGATCCGGATGAAATCCCGATCCCAGACCCAGCAGGGGCGCTACGGTGCCTTTAACTGTGATCCTGCCCGCCGAGCACTTTATAACCGAAGCCATCAGTTGAAGAAGCGTGCTCTTTCCAACGCCGTTTCGCCCTATGATGGCGAAGGCCTCTCCTCTGTAAACCTCAAAGGAAAGGTCTTTCAATACCCAGAGTTTCGAGTCCCTCATCTCCTTGAGCACTCTCGGCATATGGAAGAGAAAGCTTTTTACTCCACCCACTATCTGATGATAGAGCAGATAATACTTGGACACATTCTCGAAGGCAATCACTGCTTCAGTCATAGTAGTTCAGCAAACTTCCAATTCAATTTGCGATAGACGCTGTATCCCGCGGCTGACAGCAACAGCCCCGTAATTAACGAAATACACCAATATCGTATGTCAAACCTTCCCTCCAGGAACAGTTGCCTGTATGAGATGATCACCGGCGTCATAGGGTTCAGAAATACGAAAATCTTGAAACTCTTTGGTATGCCGGTGTGCGGATAAACGATTGGCGTAAGCCAGAATGCAATCTGAATCAGCACTCCCACGAGATGTTGCAGATCTCTGAAGAACACGTTTATCGAAGAGAATAGCCAACTCAGTCCCAGTATGATTAAAAACTGAGGGATAAGCATTGCAGGCAGACCTACAAGCCAAATCAAAGACGGGCTTTTCCCCGCCAGCAGAAGAAACAGCACTACCACCGGCACCGACAGAAGAAAATGCACCCCACCGTTCATAATAGATGCAAGCAGCAGCACCGTCTTTGGAAGCATTGTCTTCTTGATCAGGGATTTGTTGGATATGAATATCGAGGTGCTAAGTATCAAAGAATTTGCAAACCATTGCCATGGAAACAACCCGGTTATGAGAAATAGAGAAAAATTCTCTATACGGCTTCTCATAATCAGCTTGAATACGAAATAATACACAAGGGCAAACGCCAATGGGTTTGCCAGTGACCAGAGAATTCCAAGAAAGGCGTTCTTATACCTTATCTTTATCTCTTTCTTGGTCAGTTCGAATAAGAGTTCTAAATTCTGTCTGAGATTCATGCAGACCCTGACAAGAGGGCAATCTTCATTCACTATCCAGCCGTTGGTCAATTATCTAATTTGTCCAGCTTAACACAAAGATTGAACAGACTCCGTCCCCGTCGGACGCACCAAAGGCATTTCCGTATATTATCCGCAAAACCCGGCCGCAATTCGGTTGCCTCCGGCCTTCTTACTCGTGCCGAATCAACTCAGAATCATCGCAGAGAGAATCCGCGAAGCGTACAGACATTGTCTGTATGAACGCTTGAATTTGACAATACCTCTCGCTGGGCTTCTGAGTAGGGTATGGTTCGCTAAAGCATGTCCGCTGCGACCGTAATCTTCCAATGCCACCATATCGCGGGCCTCCTGCCACAAATCTAACGGGACACACTATCCACCGAAAACTTAGTTAGCAGTGTGTAAACCGACGTTGTTCCTGAAAAAACGCGTCTCTAACCAGGAACAGCATAATATACGCTCATTAATCAAAATGCCACATTTTTTTTGGGTTTCCCGAATCTTTCGGCTTTCATGCAACTTTAAATCGCGGGTCCTGAGAAAGGATATCCATTTCGCGGTCGGATCTCAGCGATATGGGTACGACTGCTGTGTGCAGAATAATGCTGCTGTGTATATCCGATGCCCGATCATCCTCCCCCATTGCAGCATCAGGCCTGCCCTACCGCCGATGCAGCCGCCAATGACGCCCGATGCGAGAGACACTACTCCCCACCCACAGTAGTATCTACTCGCAGGAACGCGCCATTTATGTTTATTGAACCTGTGTTTACCTCGCAAGCAGCGCAGCTCGACTCCTTCTTCCGTGACTATAATAGGCTTTGTGCAAGGGGAGCATATGCGTATTATGCTCATTTTTAAGAGGAAAACACTTGGTGTTGGCAAGGAAAAGGCTTGCATTTACGGCAATAAATAAGCTATTTCGCCGCACAGTCCCCTTTCGACCTCGAGAAATGCTAATTCATGCATCCTGGGCAGCAAATCCGGCTTTTCGTACTACATATCCGAGTCTCGCGATGCTTACCGCCGGTGCGCCGAGCGATTTCGATTGATGGTCTAATCGGCAGCCGGTTCACCCGGCGACGGCTCGGCCGCCGTCCAGTTGTTGGGATCGTTACCGTAGCCGGACATTAGTACGCGCGTCAGCGATTTGCTTTTGCCGTCGGCCTCCATCGGCCATTGGTCGATGCCGCCGGGGGCGTCCTCATGGTGCGAACCGTCGCTGTAGTTGATACGTTCGATTCGAATGTAATGTCTCACATCGTATTCGTCCTTCTCGCCCGGCATGGAAAGGTCCAGCTTTTCGCCGCCGTTGCTCAGTGACCCGTTGTAAGGTCCGAGCAGCAGCGAATTCGACGGAGGCGGGCCGTATTCATCCAGATAAACTGCAATATCCTTAACAATCAGGACATACCAGCCTGCAGGAATCGTCAATCCGGGGTAGTCCGGGAATGTGTAATCGATTCCACTGGTGAATCGCCAGGGTTCTTGCTCGTTCGAATCGTACAATGTCACGGCTGTGTCGCCGCTATTGTACAATTCGACGTATTCTTTTTCCTGCTCAGCGTACAGAGGATTGTACATAATCTCGCTTATGACTACCGGGCCGACCTTAGGATACGAATTCGCCGAGGCGGGCGTATTGTGGTCCATCAGTACGAAGTTGTAGTTATTCGTGCTGCGTTTGAAGTATCTGCCGAACGATATCCCTCGCGGCGAAGCGCCGAAATCCTCTGCCTCACGATAGCCCAGCAGGGTCGAGCCCTCGGCGGAAGTCAGGTAAACCGAATCGCCGTTTTCGTTCAATGCAAAACCTGTAATCCGCCCCGGGTCCGCGCTGAATTCGCCGAAGTTGGCGTCTTCGTAGAACATTAAGTATTCTCCCGAGCCAATAGTAAGCCCATCGGCAATCCTGTATTTCCGCAAATCGGCAAGGCTGTCGCTGAGGTACCACCCGCCGATGTTGATCTCATCGCCGCTGGCATTGTACAGCTCAATCCAGTCCGGCGCCTCGGCATGGGCGTGCGCGAGGACTTCGTTGATGGCGATATCACCCGGATTGGGCAGTATCCCGCTGTCGTCGGAGCCGGGCGACCCGCCGGCGTAAGCGCTTGCCCGCCAGGAGTCTTTCAAGCCCCAGCTATTGGGATCGGGATGGTGCGGGTCGATTATAGTCAGCGAGAAGCCTCCGCCGTCGGCTATGCTGCGCCAGTCGTCGCCGTACCTGAAGTTCAGGATGGACCGGCCGGTGGCATCGACGAGTTCCACTCTCTCGCCGCCGTTATTCAGGCTGCCTGAGTATTGTCCGGCTATAACACCCGAGAATCCCGGATATTCTGCTTCGAATGCCGCCAGGTCCCTGACGACCAGCAGATGCTCGCCCGGTGCGAGAGTCATGCCTGGGAATTCAAAATCGACGCCGTTGGTGAACCTGACCATATTCAGGTTGATAGTCTGGCCGCCGACGTTCTGCAATTCTATGTATTCCTTGTTGGGGTCATTCGCATCGCCGGTATAGAGCGGATGGAACATCATTTCGGTTATCCGCAGACTGTCCGCCACAGGCCCGACGCCGAAGGTCACTTCATTCAGCGCGCTCCACTGATCGCTATAGAAAGTCCTCGTGCGAATTTTGCTGCTCTGGCTCAATGTAAAGGGTTCGTTGGCGTACTCTATAGCAGCCGGATTCACGCCCCCGCCGGGCAGTCGCGGGTCGGAACCGTCCATAGTGTAAAGGACGGGCCGTGTCAGCGGGGCTTCGTCGATGGTCTTGCCGATCAGCCTCGGCAGGATAATCATATCGGAACTGCCGGTCGTGATATTGATGCCGTGAATAGCCAGGACATTCGTCCCGACTTCAAGGTCATCTATGTGGCCGCTAATATCGAATTTCTCGTAAGCCTCGACAGCCTCATGCCCCTGCGCAGTTGCGGTGCCGGGAATCTCGTTCGTGACGTTGACGCTCTTATAGACTCTCTCGCCGTTAATATATGCGATAAAGCCGTCGTCATATCGCATCTGGAGTTCGAGCTTGTCGAATTCCTCACTGCCGTCCCAGTTGAACTCGATGCGAGCGAAGACCGAGGTGCTCCTGTCGATCATCCATGCCCCGACGTCCGTATTGATCCAGTTCTCGTAGCCGTCGCCGTTTTCGTACCCGACGCCGGTTCCGCTCGTTCCGCTGGTCCAGTTCGTGTCCGGAACGAATCCCCTTGCCGTCCACGTCTCGCCGAGCCTGTTGTCGATGGGCACGTGAGCGCGAACCGCCGCGCCTTCTGCAACCAATTCCTCTTCGATGTAGTAAACGTCCTCTGAGAGGATCATCGACACCTCGTCCGTCGGCTGAATCTCCCCGCCGTTCTGGTAGTGTTCGTTGATGTGAATTACCGGTGCATCAAGCTGCGGATACAAGCCGGCCCCTTTCAGATGTCCAAACATGATATTCGGCCGCTGCGGCATGTACGTGTTGAGAATGTAGTCACGCATATTCTGCCAGTTCGCCTGGGTATAAGGGCTGGCGGTTGCCTGGTCGCCCCAGCGAGCCGACTCGGCAATAATGCCCAATTCCACCAGGTCGGAAAGCTCCTTGTATCGGTTATAGGAATTCTGCACTGCCCCGGGTCCCTCGTTGAACAGGTGCCGGTGCGCGTGGTCTGCGAACAGCATACAGAATTCGGAATTCTGTCTGATGTACGAATAAGCCTCTTGTACGGTACCCGCGGCTCCGGTCACGTCTGCTGTCAAGTTCGACCAGATGACTATCGCGCCTTCGGAATCCCAGTTGAAAAACTTGAAACCCGTGGCGTTCGGGGGTCTTCGGCAGGAAGCGTACCAGTTCCGTCCGCCCCAGTCGCCGGTGCCTCCCCAGAAATTGGAGAAGAGATAATCGATATAGTTGCCAACGTCGAGCAAGTCGTCGTAAGCCGGGTTATTCGTGCCGTCGGGATTGTTGCCCTGGATACGCTGATAAGCCTCGTTGGTGGTCATGCCGCTGCGGGCAATGCTCATCATCGCGCCCCATGTCGCAGTACCGCTCTCGCCGACCGGCGCCCCGGCGTTCAGCGTGTCCCAGGTCTCCTTGTCGCCGCCGAAATAGGTGGACGCGAACGATTGCTCCGGCCGCTCCACCGGATTATAAAGCCCCCAGTAAAGCCCGTTGACATAAAGGTGCACGAAGGTGCCGTGGCCCGAAGGCTGTCCGAGGGCCAGTTGGGTGCGCCGCATGAATTCGTCGATGATGTATTGAGTATTCTCGCCTCCCCAGTTGTTCCAGCCGTCGTTGGCGCCGGCACGCAGGATGATAGTATCGAATTCGTCCGTTGCGTCCTCGCCGAAAAGCGGATAGCGCAGCTTGCTCGGCCCATAGTCTCGCTTGAACAGGAAACGGAATGTCTTCTTCCTTGTGAGGTCCATCCTGCGGAACGCGCCGCCGTAGATACGAAGACCGCAATCCACCTGGAAGGCCGTAGTTCCGTCCGGGTTGATCCACTCGACCGACACAGGCCGCTCCCACGTTACGCCTTCTCCAAGGGGATTGCTGTAAATGCCGCTTGGCCCGAACAGACTGTCCACATCCGCCACTATCGAAACGCTCGGAAGGGACATCAGCGAGTCCTTCATAAGGTCGCGATAACGCGAATCATTTACTACCTCCGGATCCATCTCATAATCAGCCGTCGTGCCGTTCCATGAGGTGGGAAAGCCGGGCGGATTGGCGGGTTGGGTGATAACGTCGTCGAGGAAGATATAGGTCTGAGTATCGATATTAGTGGCCATCCAGCCGGCCTTGAAAGCTCTCGCGCGCAGGCATGTGGTAGTGTTGATGCTGATTGGGCCTGCGTAGTTGTTTCCATTTGTCTCCGATGGAATACTCCCGTCCGTGGTGTAACGTATGGTCGCCCCGTCTGTTTCAGTCGTAATTGTGACTGAGAACGGCACATCGTAGAAGCCGCGGTTTCGGCTGAATTTCGTGTCGGCGACAACGTCCAGCATGCCCGAAGTGTTATACTCGCCCGGTGTGGCGCTGTTGAAGTATTGCGACAGACTCACTT
>JAFGCD010000007.1 GCA_016932835.1 Sedimentisphaerales bacterium | reverse complement strand
GGCTCTCAGCTGCCTGCACAGCAACACTGGCCAGTGGGCCAACTACTGGCCAAAGGCCAAAGTGCCCTAAAATCTTCACAGACACTCAAGCTCCGCCTGCCTCCTAAACTTGTATACGAAGTCTCAGAACTATTGTATAATGGCTATAGTTCCACTGGAGAATACACGCAACTGACAACAGGCTGGAAAGACAAAGTGAAGGGTACTGCCAAGGAATATGGAGTACCAGAAGAGTGTTGGATCTTCAAGGATATCAAAGGGCCAGAGTTTGAAAAACTTCACCCGTTTATGAGCTTAGCCGAGGCCAGAGAACTCAATGAGGCCAGTGAATCCGAGATTAGAGAGTTGGTGAAGGTCAAAAAGAGGTCGGGCAAAATAGAGAATCTCCTTGCAGATAAAAGTAGCGTTCTTCACTATTTGAGTCGTTTGACGCCAAGGCTGTATCGTATATATGTTCTCGGTATAGATGATACAAAAGCAGCGTCAATTACAGAGAAAATCCGAGACTGGTTACGACCTGCTTCATAACATCAGTTTCTGATTACTGCCCGGCCTTGTCGAAGAGTTCGGGCTCTTCGTTCTTTTGAGGCTTTTTCTTGTGCAGTTTTACTCCGAGGTGGTCGCAGGCCTGTTTGGTGATCTCCCTGCCCCTCTTGGTCCGGCGCAAGAAACCTATTTGCAGCAGATACGGCTCGACAACGTCTTCGAGCGTGTCTCTCTCCTCGCCCAACGTCGCGGCGATTGCCTCGATGCCGGCGGGGCCGCCCTCGTAAACTTCCGCCAGCGAGCGCAGAACCGCCCGGTCCAACTCGTCCAGACCCAGCGGATCGATCTGCTCCATCTTCAAGGCGCTCTCGACGATCTGGCCGCTCAGCACGCCCGTGCCCTTCACCTGGGCATAGTCGCGCACGCGCTTGAGCAATCGATTCGCCACCCTGGGCGTACCCCGCGAGCAGGCCGCTATTTTTTCGAGCGTTCCTTCCTCGCACTGCATGCTGAACAGTTCCGCGGACCTGCTCAGGATAGTCGTCAGTTCCTCGACGCTGTAGAAATCCAGGTGGTACAGCATCCCGAACCTGCTCCGCAGCGGCGCGCTGAGAAGGCCCGCCCGCGTCGTCGCCCCGATGAGCGTAAACCGCTTCAACGGGAAGTTTATCGTCTTGGCGTGCATCCCGCTATCGACCGTGAAATCGACCTTGAAATCTTCCATCGCAGGATAGATAAATTCCTCGACAACGGTGCTGAGCCGGTGAATCTCGTCGATGAACAGGACGTCGCCGGTGTTGATATTGCTCAGAAGGCCCATGACGTCGCCGGCCTTGACCAGTGCCGGCCCGGAAGAGCAGCGAATCTTCGCCCCCATCTCATTCGCCACGACATTAGCCAGGGTCGTCTTGCCAAGGCCAGGCGGGCCGTAAAACAAAATATGCTCCAGCGGCTCCTTCCTCTGCCGGGCCGCCGTCATCGCGATTGACAGCTTCTCGCGCACATTGGGCTGGCCGACGCACTCGTCGAGGAGTTTGGGACGCAGCGAGACGTTGAAATTCTCCTCCTGCTCGCCCAAAGATTGCCCGCCGATAATTCTGCCTATCGCCATAGTGTCGGTTCTTGGTTTTGAGTTCTCAGTTTTAAGTTATGCTCAGACCTCGACGCCCTGTTTCAATCTATAGACCAGCGGCACAAGCGCCTCTGCCGAATTTACGTCCGGATGTCTCTCGCAAGCCAGTTCTATAAGCTCCATCGCTTCGAACCTCTTCTCGCCCCATGCGATAAGAATCTCAAGCGCCTCGGCCTGGAAGGGCCTGAATTTCGTTTCCGTATGCCGCATCGCCTCGGCACCGATTGCAAAGGCTTCCAACTTGCCCTTCAACTCGGCGATTATCTGCTGCGCCATCCGCTTGCCCACCGACGGCAGCGACATAAGCACCTTGTTATCGCCGTCCTCTATTGCCGCCGCTATCGTAGCTATCGGAATGCTCAGCGACCGCAGGCCCTTCTTGATCCCGATACCCTTTACGCTGGTGTACTTCCTGAAAAAATCCCGCTCGCTCGAACTCAAAAAACCCACTATTCTCGGTATCATATTGCCGCCGCCGGGCGTACCCTCATAATACTCCATCGTGCATAGGCCGATCTCCGAGCCGACCTTGCCCGCCAGGGCATCGACGCAGTAACTGGGCAGCATCACCTCATAGCCCACCGCCCCGACCTGCACAAGCGCGCTGTCGGAATCGAGCTTTATCAGTTTACCATCGATTGTCGCTATCATGAGTCGGTTCTCTTATCTGTGAAACGGTCTAACGCAGCCCGATACTGCTCATCGAATTGACGCAGCACATCGCAGCGGCAATGGCGTCGGCCACATCGTCCGGCTCGGGCGGTTCGCCTAAAGACAGCAGCGTCTGAATCGTCCGCTGCACCTGCTGCTTCGACGCCCTGCCGTTGCCTGTGATTGATTTTTTTATTCGAGTCGCGCTGAAGCTCTTTATCTCGGCGCCGGCCTCGGCACACTTCTGCAGTATAACCCCTCTTGCGTGTCCCATCAATATCGCGGTTCGCGGATGGGCGTAATGCGAGTACAATTCCTCGACCGCCACCATATCAGGCTCAAAACGCCCCAGCAGAGTCGTAATGTCGTCGGCTATCCGGTCGAGCTTCTCTGCCAGAGTCTCGCTGCGAGCCGTTCGGATGACCCCGGCTTCGACAAGCCGTTCCTGCCCGGAGCCCGCCTCGATACATGCGTACCCGCACACCTGCAAGCCCGGATCGATACCGAGTATCCTCATTTCCATCTCCACTCTGTTCCGTCCGGCGTATCTTCGAGAACTACCCCGGCTTCGTCCAGCTTGTCACGCAATTCATCGGCCTTGGCGAAAAACTTATTCCTGCGCGCCTCGGCCCGCTGCTCAATCAAAATCCGAACGACGGCATCGGTACGAGCTTCGTCGCCGCTGCCGGCCTGTTCGTATTCGTCCTTGACCACACCCAGAACATCGCCGCCTAATTCCCTGAAAAGACGGTCAACCGAATTGAGCGTCCCCGCTGTCGCCTTTCCGCCTTCGAGCACCCTGCCGGCCAGGCGAACCAGATCGAAAATCACCGACAGCGCGACCGACGTGTTCAAATCGTCGTTCATAGCGGTCTGGAATCGCTCGGTCAAGGCAGTCAGCTCGTCAACAATCTTCTCGTCCGCTTCGCCTTCACCGGCCTCGCCGAGCCGCTTGCGAATCGCCTTGACCGCCTCGCTTATCTTCTCGTAACCGCTTTGTGCGGCAAAAAGAGCCGCATCGGAAAAGTCCAGAGGACTGCGATAATGACTGTTCAGAATCAACTGTCTTATCGCCAAGGGGTCATAGCCGCGAGTCAGCCTTTCATGGGCGCCTGAGAAGGCCTGCTTGAGCGTAATGAAATTGTTCAGGCTCTTGCCCATCTTCTGCCCATCGACCGTCACCATGTTGTTGTGCATCCAGTACTTGACAAAGGCTGCGCCATTGGCGGCTTCCGATTGGGCAATCTCGCACTCGTGGTGCGGGAACTGGTTCTCCAGCCCCCCGCCGTGGATATCGATTGTCGCGCCGAGATACTTCATACTCATCACGGAACATTCGAGATGCCAGCCGGGATAGCCCCTCCCCCACGGACTTGGCCACTGCATTATGTGGTTCGGCTCGGCTTTTTTCCACAACGCAAAATCAGCCGGACTCTTCTTATCCTCAGACACTTCGACCCGCGCCCCGGCCTGCATTTCATCGACATTACGCCCGGAGAGCTTGCCGTACTCGGCAAACTTCGCAACCTCGAAATAGACCGACCCGTTGACCTCGTAGGCATAACCCTTATCCAGAAGCGTCTGCACAAGCTCGATCTGCTCGGTAATATGTCCGCTTGCTCGCGGGCTGATGTCCGGACGAACACAGTTGAGCTTGTCGGTATCCTCGAAGTAGCTGCGAGTATAGTACTCGGCAAGCGCCATCGGGTGCTTCTTCTCCTTCCTCGCCGCCTCGACTATCTTGTCGTCCCCCTCATCGGCGTCGTCGGTCAGATGCCCGACATCCGTAATATTCTGCACGTATGTCACGTTGTAGCCGAGATACCGAAGATACCTTGCCAGCACATCGAAGCTCACATAGCTCTTGGCATGACCCAGATGCGCGTGGCCATAGACCGTCGGCCCGCAGACATACATCCCCACCCTGCCGGCCTCTATAGGCTCAAACTCATCCTTATTCCTCGTTAGACTGTTATAGACTTTCAATCCCATTTTCTCAGATCGTCCTTCTCTTTCTCTTCTTCAATAGTACTATTGCAGTGGCGGCCATTGCCTGGCCTGCGCCTATTTCTCCAAGGCCCTCGTTTGTTTTGGCTTTGACGTTCACCGCCGTAAAATCAATCCCCAGAAGCCCGGCTATGCACCTTTTAATCTGCCCTTTGACAGGTTCAAGTCTGGGTTGTTCGGTATGAATCACAAGGTCTATGTTAACGACGTCCCATTTCTTCTCTTCCAATCGCTCCTTGACAATAAAGAGCAGTTCTTTGCTGTCTGCATCTTTCCACTTGGCCTCGGTATCGGGAAATAATCCCCCGATATCTCCCATTCCGGCAGCGCCGAGCATCGCATCAATAAGGGCATGCAGCACCACGTCACCGTCACTGTGGCCGGCCAGGCCCGCGGGAAAGGGAATATAGACGCCGCCCAGCATCAGTTTCCCGTCGCTGACAATCCGGTGAATATCCGTACCGATCCCGGTGCGATAATCGTGCTCGCGATCACCGATCACAATATACCTTTCGTACTGGGAACATCCGTTCCTACAATACTCACGGCCATACCAAGCGACTTGCCCAGAGCTTTGAAGATTGCCTCGGCTATGTGATGGCTGTTCGTCCCGTAGGGAACATTGACATGCAGGTTCAGCTTGCCGTTATTCGCGAAGCTTCGCAACAGTTCTTCGAGGCATTCCACGTCGAAATCGCCGATTCTCTCGGTGCGGTACTGCACGTTATAGACACAGGCCGCCCTGCCCGACAAATCGACCGAGACATTCGCAAGCGCATCCTCCATAGGCACCGAGCTGTGGCCGTATCTTGCAATACCCTTCTTATCGCCCAGCGCTTTGACCAAACACTCGCCCAGGCATATCGCCACATCCTCGACGGTATGGTGGGCATCGACTTCAAGGTCGCCGGCGGCCTTGACCTGCAAATCGATTCTGCTGTGTTTGCTCAAGTGCGTGAGCATGTGATCCAGAAAGCCTGCGCCCGTATCGATTTCATACTTGCCTTGGCCGTCCAGATTAAGCTCCAGGCTGATATCGGTCTCTTTCGTTTGCCGGTGAATGCTGGCGGTTCTATCTGCCATAACAGTACCCTTCATTGCGCTCTCGGCGGTTAATCCTTCAGTATCTCGTTCAAGGCCGCCAGCAGTCTCTCATTCTGCTCAGCAGTTCCAATCGTAATTCTCAGCTTGTCTTCAAGTCTCGGATAAGGAAAGTATCTGACATAAACCCCCTGCCTGGCAAGTCTCTCATGAATCTCGCTCGCATCGGCGCCGTTGCACCGAGCCAGCAGAAAATTCGAATGGCTCGCGGGCACATCAAGCCCCATCGCCCGCAACTGCTCCGTCATCCTGCTGCGCTCTGTCTTGACCTTCTCGACGCACTGCCTGAAATATTCCTGGTCCTTTATCGCCGCGGCGGCGACGGCTATAGCAACCGCATCGACGTTATAAGAATCTCTAACCTTCATCAGGCCCTCAATCAGGCTCGCCCGGGCCATCGCATATCCGAACCGCATCCCCGCGAGCGAGTAGCCCTTACTCATCGAACGCAGCACAATAACGTTATCGAACCGACCGACCAATTCCGTGCAGTTTCTCTCTGCGAAATCGACATACGCCTCGTCGATAAGCAGTACGCCGGAAAGCTCGTCGGCCAGCGAGGCCAACTCCTCGACACTCACAAAACTGCCGCTCGGCGCATTCGGGTTGCAGACTATGGTCAATGCGGCTCCGGTCCCGGCCAGCTTCGCAGGCAGATTGAACTCCTCGTCGAACGCAATTTCAACAGCCTCGCAATCCTGAATCTTAGCCAGCACAGGATACAGCGAATACGTCGGCACAGGATACGCAACAGCCCGTCCCGGACCGCAGAACGCCCGAAATACGACCGTCAGAAGGTCGTCCCCCCCGTTGCTGCACATAATATGGTCCGCCCCGATCCCGTTGACCTCAGCGGCAGCGCGACGAAACTCATCGCCGGCGGGGTCCGGGTAGCGTCTGAGCTTTTCCGAAGTGATGGACGCCAAGGCCTCCATGACCTTCGGCGAAGGCGGATATGGATTTTCGTTCGTATTCAGCTTGACCACGTCAGCCTCTTTGGGCTGAAAACCCGGCTGATAACCCTTCATTGCTTCAATGTTCTCGCGAAAATAGCCCATTTCGTCACGCCAACACGCTTCTGCGGTCCGGAAATTACTTCAAACCGTAACACACCGTCAGCTATATACTTACACCTTGCGGCAATTCCGAAGCCGCAGCCTGCCTGCGATTATACGCCCAAATGCAAAAAAGCGAAAGCCGGTTTTTTCCGATTATCCGTATCCACCTCGAAATACCCGGCACCATTTTTCGCCGATAGTTCCGATAATTGTCTTGACATTCCCGACTAAAGCCATATACTGGCCGGTGAGTTTGAGGAGGAGTGGTAAGGAAGCTACTCTTGTTCGGCCATGCCTATCCTCCCACAGGACTCATCGCTATTGGAGTGTGTTTACATCTGAAAAGGCGTAACGGCGAAAAGGGTGTTTCGCGCTTCTGCGTGAGAAAAGAAACGAACGAATTGTAGTTGTCTGTTCTACAAGGCGTTATCAACAAGGAGTAGGCGTGATGAAGGACTCCATCGTACCGGCATTGTTGCCGTCCGGTCGATACTGTCGGTTTATCCGCAGTTATCCCCACCATCTCCTTCGCGAAGATGCCCAACCGAATGAGCAGAGCCGCTGTCGCTGTTGACTAAACTGTTGGGGAGCAAAGGACTGTGCGAATGCATAATCCACGGAAGAGCGAGGCAGCAGAGATGCCTCTTGGCAATTACATCATCATACTATTGGCATCGGTGACTTTTCTGCTGCAGTTCACCTTCGACTACAATCAGGAGTACCTCACCGGATTGATCCTCCAGGACTGGTCCTTCACGGCAATCATAGGCCACATGTGGCTCCATACAGGCCTGATACATATTATCTCCAACATAGTGATACTCTGGATATTCGGCAGACATGTCTGCCGAAAGATGGGCAACGCCAACTATATCCTCGCATATATCGCCGTCGGACTGGCCTCGGCAATGATTCACATTATCTATGACGGCAGGCCCGCAATCGGCGCCAGCGGTGCAATCATGGGGATTCTGGGAATGCACGTTGTCCTCTGTTTCAAGCGATTCAGCATGGCCGGCCCCTGGATAGTCCTGGTCTGGTATCTGCTGAACGTTACGGTAGGCATTCTCAAATCGACGCCAACGGCGTACCTCGCACACGCCGGCGGTTTTGTGAGCGGAATCATACTCGCATCGTCGCTGGTCATTCTCAATATAGTGGAACAAGAGGAGCCTGCACCCGCTGTAATCAGGTGAGAATCGCGAATCTCAACCAAGCAGTTCCAGTGCGTAATCCACGGCCTGCATGTTTCTGCCTGCGACATCCGACTTGAGAACCTGAAGTTTGTCTCTTATCCCACCCATGCCTGGCGCAGCATTTCCGCCGACTTCTTCGACAACTCAATCTCCAACTCCGGGCTGTTGCTCTGATAAAGTCGCATCCACCGCCGGTTTTCTTACTTGTGGCAATAGTCTATTAATCGTGCGATTTCGTTGCGGAGGTCCTTGCGGTGAACGATCATATCCACGAATCCGTGCTCAAGCATAAACTCAGCCGTTTGAAAGCCTTCCGGCAGATCGATCTTGATCGTCTCGGCGATAGTCCTTCGCCCGGCAAAGCCGATCATCGCGCCGGGCTCAGCTATCGTGCAATCACCTAACATCGCAAAGCTCGCCGTAACACCGCCTGTCGTCGGATCCGTCAATACCGAGATAAAGAGTCCGCCGCTCTCGTCCAGTCTTGCAATCGCAGCCGAGGTCTTGGCCATCTGTCCCAGCGAGACAACGCCCTCGTGCATTCTCGCCCCGCCTGAGCAGCATATCGCAACAAAAGGCAGCTTCTCCTCTACAGCCATTTCCGCGGCGATCGAGAATTTCTCACCGACAACAGACCCCATTGACCCCATCAGAAAGTTCGGGTCCATCACCGCCAGAACAACACCCCTGCCCTTAATAAACGCTTTGCCTATGCGGATCGCCTCCTTAGACCCGGATTTCTTCTCGTCATCCCTGAGGCGCTGCTTATACGTCGTCCCACGAAACTTGAAGCCTAAGGGATCGCTGCTGGTCAAATCGCCGAGCGTCTCGGCAAAAGAATCTTCATCGGCCAGATGCTTTATCCGCACGTCCGCCCCGATCCTGAAATGATAATCGCACTCCGGACAGACGCTGAGATTCTTCTCCACGCTGCTTCTGTATAACATGTGCTTGCACCCCGGGCACCCCATCCACAAACCTTCAGGCATCTCGCGCCGCGGCTTGAGAGAAAAACCATCCCAATTAGATTTCGCTTCTTTACCCATACCCACCCGTATGCAAACCCCACGTTCTTTCGTAAGGCAGTACCCAAAAAACGCGCCACTACCGATTAAAAGGATTCTACCGGAAATTCGGTGAAATAGCCAGCAAAACCTATCCTGCGGCAGCTTGAATCGCCCTTATCGCTGCAAGACGGTCTTTTTGCCCAAAAACAGCATTGCCTGCTACCAGCGTATCAGCCCCGTAACCGACCACCGCCGCGGCAGTGGTCGGCCCGATGCCGCCGTCAACTTCGACCCGTACCCCCGGCCCGACAATCTCGCGTACCCGAACAACCTTCTTTGCCGCTTCAGCTATGAATTCCTGCGCTCCAAACCCGGGATGCACCGTCATAATAAGAACCATGTCACAAAGCAGTGCAACATCCTGTATTGCTGCAACCGGCGTCTCCGGATTCAGGCATATACCCGCGCTGCATCCTAATTTATGCAGCTTTTCGATCAGGTTGACGGGATTCTCGCTGACTTCGATATGGAAGGTTATGTGGTCGGCCCCGGCCTCTGCAAAACGCGCGGCATATCTCTCAGGCTCACTTATCATCAGGTGGCAGTCAAAAACAAGATCGCTGTGCTTGCGAAGATTCGCAACTACAGGCACACCGATGGTGATATTCGGCACAAAGTGCCCGTCCATAACGTCCAGATGGAGTATCTTGACGCCTGCTGCGGCAACCTCAGCCATCTCATCGGCCAACCTGGCGAAATCCGCGCTCAATACCGACGGAGCTATCTCTATTGTCCCGGCCTTCGGTAATCGCATATCTCGACCGCCAAACGCAACCCTATGTCTGATAACAACTTAACAAAAATACATATAAATCGATCCATTCCCAGCCCAACAAACGCATGTATCATACCACGGGCAGAGTACTCTGACAACGCCTAACTATGACCGTCCAAATCCTGCGGCAGAGCAGTCGCCTCCAACACGCTATTTTCCTTGCAATAACGATAAACCTCACTATACTCTATTGCTTTCGGTTAAACAGGCCCGACAGATTTGGAGCGCATAAATGAATTTAGTTAAATGGTTTAGAAAAAATAACGCGAAAGTCATGGCTGTCGTCGTCATAGTGATTATGGTCGGCTTTGTCCTCGGCTCGTATATCTCATACCTGACGCGAACCGGCCCTCAACCGCGCGATACTGTTGCCAGCTTCCTCGACGGCGTGAAGATAAAAAGATCAGACCTTAACGCCGCCAGCGGCCAACTCGACATACTGAGCATGCTGAACGTGTACGCCCTGCTGCAGGGACAGGATATGCAGGGCCTGATCCTTGGCGAACTGCTCTTTGCTGAACGCTCGACCAGAGGCGGTTCTCCGGCTGTGTTGAACTTCATCAGGCAAACCGCCGCCCAGAACAACCTCAGTATCGGCAGCAAAGACATCGCTGAACTGTACGACCGCTCCCTCCCCTCAACCGTATTCTGGCTGCTGCTCAAAGAAGAGGCTCACCGCGCGGGAATAAGGGTCGCAAACGCCGAGGTCGGACAACTGCTCACAAGAATGATACCGCAGCTTTTTAATAACCAGCAGAACTATCAGACCCTTATCGGAGCAATGCAGGCAAAGGGATACGCGGAGAAACAGATACTCGAAGCGTTCGGAGACATGCTGGCCATACTTCAGTATGCTCACGTCATATGCTCCGGTGAAAATGTCACCATAAACCAGGCAAAACAGCTCGCAGCCCTGCAAGGCGAGACGCTGGATGTCGATTTTGTCAGATTCGATGCAGAAGTCTTCGCAAAAACCGCCGCGGAGCCGAACGAAGAGGAGGTCGTCGAGCATTTCAACAAATACAAGAACATCAAGCCTTACACGGTAACTAACGAGAATCCTTACGGATTCGGATATAAGCTCCCCGACAGGCTGCGCCTCGAATACATCGCCGTCAAACTTGACGACATCGCAAAGATTGTGAAGAAGCCCACACACGAGGAGATGGAAAGTTACTATAAGAAAAACACGGCTCTCTTTGTCGAGGAGGTCCCCGCCGACCCCACTGATCCCAACTCCTTACTCATAGAGAAGACGAAAGATTATGCCGAAGTCGTGGACTCGATCTCCGAGCGGCTTGTTAACGACAAGATCAAACTCAAAGCAGAATCCATACTGCAGCAGGCAAAGACGCTCGCAGAGCCGAATCTCGCCGGAGTTGCCCTTGAACCTGAGAATCTTACCTCCAAGGACTTCATCGAGCATGCCCGGAACTACCAGAGCATCGTCGAGCAGTTGAGCAAAGAGCATAGCGCGAAGATATACACCGGCAGGACAGGCATGCTCAGCGCCGCCGATCTGCAAATAGACAGCTACCTCGGCAGGTTGGCCGTCAGGGGCTATGGCTACTATCCCGTCAACCTAACCCAGGTGCTCTTTGCCGTCGATGAGCTGGCTGCCAGCGAACTCACCAGGTTCGACGCTCCAAAGCCCCGGATGTATGAAAGCATCGGTCCTGCAATGAGCGGAAACCTGTTCGACGCTCGAACGCCCATTCGAAGCGTCTCCGGGCAAATCATAGTGCTCGTCCGCGTCGTCGAGGCCGCCAAGGCATGCGAGCCGTCTTCTATCGATGACACTCTTGAAAAACATTCGCTTGTCTTCGATCCCAATGAGGATAAGACCGATGAACACACCTTCTCGGTAAGAAAAAACGTGACCATGGACATCAAGAAACTTGCCGCCCTCGAAACCACTTCTTCCAGGGCCGAGCAGTTCATAAACCTGGCGGCAAAAACGGATTGGGACAGCGCTATCACTAAATTCAACACCCTTTACGGCAACGAGGCCAAGGACGACCCGAATGACCCCAACTGGTTCGCGCTCGACTATCTTGCCGCCGTTCGGAGAACCTCGAATCTGCAGCTAAACACCCTGGCCGCCCGAAGCCAGGGCAGCCCATCCGCGGAATACTTCCTCAACCAGGCCCGCATCGAGGGGCAGTTCACCGATAAGCTCTACGCCCTCGTCCCCGCAGACAGCAACACGCCGGATGTGCTCCCGACGATTGTGGAGTTCAAGCCCAACATGAGCTTCTTCTGCATTAAGGACCTCACCGTCAAGAGACTTTGGAAGGAGGATTTCGACCAAGTCAGGCCCTTGAGCTTCTATAAACAGGACGCCGCTCAATCCCAGAGCCTGGCTACTGTACACTTCAAGCCCGCCAACATACTCAAGCGGATGAAATTCAAGCTCGCTGAGAAGAATGATAAGGACCGGGACGCCAACGAGCCTGCAGAATCGGAGGACGCCGCCTGATGCCGCCCCGTTCAAAAGACACCAATCTCGTGCTGCTGCTCAGCGTGGCTCTGCTCGGATGGCTCATACCGGGAGCCGGGCACTTCCTTATCAAAGAAAGAGCCCGTGGCATAATTATATTCGTCGCTATCGTGCTGACCTTCGCCATCGGTCTTTACATCGGTTCGGTAGCCGTAGTCAACCCCGTAACCGGCAAGATCGCTTACGCCGCCCAGATTATGAACTCGCCCTTCGTCGCCGTCATCGGGCGTATTACTATCGACAACCATTATGAAGTTTTTGGAAAGCCCAACGAAATCGGCCAGATATACACGAGCATCGCCGGGCTGCTGAACCTTCTGTGCATCGTCAACGCAGTCTATCTCGCACACCTGCGAAAAACGCAACCCGCCGGAGCATAATATGTCGTTCATCACAACCGGGATCATGGCAAATTTAATCACACCCGAGAGGATCGGCGTTACCGGTCTGTCCATGCTCTGGCTGCTGCCGCTGTCGTTATCCATCGCAGTAGTGTATAAGGCTACTAAGGTCAAGGAAATCCGAGCCGTAAACTTTATCAGGGAATCGGTAGTTCTCTTCGGCTCGATTGTGGTGTTCATGGCCGTGATCGCGCTGGCACTGTTCGCATTGGCCTGGCTGGTTACATGAAAAACTCACACGCCTTCAGTCATGCTGACCCCTGCCTTCGGCTTGGGCGGGCTCCTTAATCACGCCTAACTCCACTAAAGCATTAAACGCCGCTTTCTGCTCCGCTTGCTTCTTGTTCGAGCCCCATGCGCTCGGAAAATGATGTTCGCCAAGAACAACACCCAACTCGAAACACTTGTCATGGTCTGGTCCCTTCTCGTCGAGAAGGACATAAACCGGAGCCATGTTCATATGCTCCTGCGAATACTGCTGAAGAACCGATTTGAAATTACCTTGTGAGTGCTCGGCGTCGGCGCGCTCCAGCAGCGGGCCGAAACATTTCAAGATGAACTCCTTCGCCGCATGGTATCCGCCGTCGAGATAAACCGCTGCGATTGTCGCCTCCAGCACCCCCGCGGCCAGCGAACCTGTGAGTGCCCGGCTCGATACCATCCCCTTGCCCACAACAAGATGCTTGTTGAGACCCATACTGTTGCACAAACGTGAGCAAGTCCCTCTCGAAACAAGCATGCTCTTGATCTTCGTAAGATTGCCCTCGAGATAATCGTCGAACTGCTCGAACAGCACCTCGCATATCACGATAGCCAGGACCGCATCGCCGAGAAATTCCAGCCTTTCGTTACTCAGCAAACGGTTCTCGACCGATGAAGCATGTGTCAGCGCCTTGACCAGAAGACCACGGTCGGAGAATTGATAACCTATTATCCGCTCTACCTGCTGCAGAGTCTCTTCATCCATACGGCTGAATCCCGATTCTACCACTATCAAGCGAGCAGATTACGAATATCGCTCTGAATCAGCGATCTTCGTAGCCGGCTCAACAAGCTGACAGAGTTAAAATACACAGAGCTAAGCCCGCCGGCAAGTAAAAATTCGCAAACTTGCCTAACTAACCATCTGAAGGCTCGCCAGCGCGATAAACTTATCGTCTGCAAGCTCGAATATACCTTCGAGTCCTGTAACCGCAAAAATCCCCTTCGTCGCGGGAGCGACACTACAGAATACCAAACGATGGCCGCAATCGCCCAGAAGCTTGCGCAACTTCAAGAGCTTCGACAGGCTCGACGAGGTTACGATATCGACACTCGCAAAGTCAATAACGACGTCACAATTACCCCTGTCTCGAACCATTCCGGTAACCGTTTTGAGCTCCTCACCCATATCCGGCTCGCACGGCAGATCAACAAGAAGGATGTCCTCGGACCAATCTTGAATCCCCATATTCATCTCCTTACTGCTACAAGCAACCACAATAATAAAAGATTTCAATTGTTTTATCGGCACACCCCAACGCCGGGTTAAGCAAAAAAAACCAGCAAATGCCTGGTACGGCCGTTCCCCGTCGCCCCATAAGAACCAAATCCCTGAACCGCATTTGTCGTTTTCCCGCCATACAGGCTATTGGCGCTGCCGCTCGACAACGTTATAACTTGTCATACGGAATCGGCCCTCCGCAACCTGTGAAATGCGGGGCGGGCGAAAAACCTTCGTAACATTGAATAACAAAGGAGCGAACGTTATGAGAAAGAAATTGTCGATGATTATTGCACTTGCCTTGATCATTTCCGCAGGATGCGCCTCGAAACAAACCGCCCAAACAACCGATAAGCCGATAGTCCCGCCGACAAATCCGGACAGACAGTACGTCGTAACCGAATCAGGGACATGGCTTATCCACGACATGAACCGCCCGGCGCCGGAAATTATCCAGCCCGGCGACGCAGGCGGCCCGCCCTCCGATGCAATCGTCCTGTTCAAAGGCGACAGCCTCGACGGATGGACCGACAACAGGGGAAATCCCTCCAAGTGGGTATGTAGGGACGGCTACATGGAATCGGTAAAAGACTCCGGACCCATCAAGACAAAGCAGCAATTCGGCTCCTGCCAGCTACATGTCGAGTTCGCCACCCCGTCGAATGTCCAAGGCAGCAGCCAGGGTCGAGGCAACAGCGGAGTATTCCTGATGGACGAGTACGAGATACAGGTCCTCGATTCATACGATAATATCACATATCCCGATGGACAGTGCGGAGCGCTCTACGGCAGGGCCGTGCCGCTGGTGAACGCATGCAGGAAGCCCGGCGAGTGGCAGGCGTACGATGTTGTATTTCATCGCCCGACCTTCGAGGACGGCAAGGTGAAGGTAAAGCCCAGGTTCACAGTTTTCCACAACGGCGTCCTCATCCACGACAACGTCGAACTCGAAGGCGGGACTACCTGGCGAGGACCGCACAAAATCTCCGACTTTCGCCCGCATGGGGACAAGGGGTCAATCGCACTGCAGGACCACGGAAACCCCGTAAGGTTCAGAAACATCTGGATTAGAGAAATCAAAGACTGACAGATATCACCAGGTAAGTAACCTGACAATGACCGTGCCATGCGCTGCCAGGGTATGCTTTGCGGACCGCTGGAGCGCTGTACGTCATTTTACTCGGCACCGATGATCAACTTAGCCAGTTTGGCTCGTGCCTTTTCGTATTCGGCGGGGTCTCTTTCCCAGTCGAACCAGGATTGGGCCAGCGGCTCGACGATTTTCTGTGCTTCTTCGGCCAGGCCCCTGCGTTCGAGAATCGACATGTACTCGTAATCCTCCACCGAATCGCGAAGGGCCTTGAGTCGCAGGCTCGGAGCAATCCCATCGTACCCCGCCGGGCGCCCCGGATAAACGATAGTCCCCTCGCCATTGTAAACGAGATCCGGTCGGCCGTATGTCCAGGCATCCGTCCACGGGTCTTCGACCTGCCGCCAGTACGACATCCCGCCCCAGTAAAGCAGGCCCCGAATTCGATACCGCCATGCTATCCAGGCGGGCGCGCGGTAGTTCAAGAGAGGATAATCGATATGCCACCACGGGCTCGGCTGGCCGCCCTGGCAAAGGGCTGTATAGGTCCAGATCGTTTCGCCCAGGGCCTGGCGCTTGGCGGCGCTGTCGGCTCGGAACAGGCAGAACAGCGGACACCAGATATCGACAGCCCCGTGAAGCTGCCCCCAGTCCGAATCGGCCCCGCCTTTGCCTTTTTCCGTCCACGTCTGCTCGACGACCATCACCTTCACGACCGATTTGGCCTGGCGTATCGCGCTGCCCCACTTTTGAACGAATTTATAAGCCTCTTCATCGTTCGGTTCGTCTTTGAGGTATATGTAGAAAGTAACACCCGGCCGATCCAATTGCGCCGCCGCATCGTTCCAGCTTTTCAGCCACGCGAAAAGCTTCTGCCGGTCCGCAGCCGGGTCCTTGAAAATCCCCGCCGGGTTCGGAATCGAAATCGCGTTGACGTGATACCGGTCGATGAATTCCCGCAGCCGATCCACCTGCTCCGATGGTACCTCATACGAACCGTCAGCTTGCGCTGCGGGCCGAAGACCGGGCGGCGTCGCGTTGATCCGATGCCTGCTTAGCATCTCGGCGCACTGCGCCTCGACCGCATCCCAATCCGAAGGCTCGGCCTCTTTTCCCTGCCCGGCCCTCTCACGATAGTAGCCTCTCATACGCCCCGCCGGCGAGCCGAAAGCCGTCTGTAATGTCGATACGCGAGGCAGGGCAAAATCCCATACTTCCAATGTCACCGGAACATCGATCGCCGTCCCGCCGCCGCTAACAACGCGATAGGCGCCCCGGTATTGGCCTGCCTTCGCCTCGGCAGGGGCGTAAATATCCACCCAGAAACCGTGAGTCTGCCCGGCAGGCAGATCGAACGGAACCGCCGGGAATCTCGCTCCGGTCAAATGCGCACCCGTCAACGGGTGCTTGAAAGGAATCAACGGGTCCGGATACCAGCCCGGCTTGAACGCCTCGTTGCGATAAGTACCCTTCGTAATCTCGATCTGGTGCTGCCGATAAAGCCTCGCATCGTCGGCTCGCAGCACGGCGTCCGCAGATCCTCTCAAATCACCCGCCTGAACCGTTATTCCCTCAACCGGCTCATCCGCACGAACGAGAATCTGAAAACCCTCCCACTCATTCCGCGCCGCCGAAATTGCCACGCCGGCTGTCGTGTCCGCAGCCTCATTGCGCAGTACCCGCCTGGCCGAACCGACAGTCCACACCCGCAATCGTGCCGAAGCAGAATCCATAACAGCGCAGCATACAAAAAAACTGAAAACAAAATACGATGCCGTTCTTTTCATTGCTCAGCCCATCCAGTCAGCAATAATCGTCAATATGTTATCCGCACGACTATCGAACGCGAGAACTCCGGCAATGCCACCTTCCCCTCTGTCGGCCTGCCCGTATGCCAGTTGTCGGCCCAGGGATCATAGAAGCTCACCTCGGCTCTGCCCGAATCGATGTTAAGATCGCGCAGTTCGACGGATGCGCCTTTCACAATCCCGGCAGCCTCGCCCCGGCCTAACTCGCTCTCCCAGTTATTTTTGATGTCACGGCACCACGCCAGAAAAGTCTTCCTGCCCCGCAGCGCATATACCCGCACCTGCCCGTTATGCAGCTCCACCGGTTCGAATCCCTCGGCAGCAGGATCAATTCCCTTTACCGCCTCGGCGAAGCGCCCGAACTGAAACCACAAATCATTCGCGGCAACATACTGGTCCCAGTGCCATATCTGCCCGCTGCCGGCAGCGCCGGCAAAGAATGGGGCGAAAAGCACGTCGTGCAGTATCACCCCGGCTTTATCATCCTTGTACAACTTGAAAGGCCCGCTGTGTCGAGGCTCGACCGCACCGGACTCGGCAAGCAGGACGGGCTTACCCGGCTTGAAACGAAGAATCTCCTTGACGGCATCGGCCGCAAGAATATCGACAGGACCGCGACATATCTCCAGTGACGCCCCCAGATCGAGATACCTGTGAACATTTGCGAAATCATTATCCGCCATCAGGCTGAACCGCCTGTAACATCCCCGCGCGCCGTCGCGATCGAAGCTGCCAAGACTCTGCGTCGCCATATTCCGAGCAAATCGCTTCTGAAGCTCGCCAAGCATCTCAACCGTCCAGTCCTCGTAGCCCTTGCCGCTGACTGCATCTATCTCGTTCCACAATTCCCACGCGAAAATCGCCGGCTCGTCACCGTAGCGTTGCTTATACCAGTCCAGCTTCTTCTTGAATTGCTCTTTGCTCGCCCGCCCCCCGAAGAAATCGTCGAGGTCTTTCGCCGTCCCGCCCAGCGATACATGGTGGAGCGGCTTGGCCGCCCACTTCTGGTACTCGCCAAAAAAATGACGGAAGTGCTCGATCGTCATCTTGACCCTGATCCCCCGCCGACGGGCCATTGCGAGAACCGCATCGATCCGCTTGGCCTTATCCCCGTCATATTCCCCGCAACGTTCGTGCTCGACGTCGAAGAAATCGTGGCCGAGCCAAAGCCGTATGTAGTTGCCGCCGTTCGCCGACAGCTTGTCTATCCAATCGGCCATGCGAGCGAGACTTTCATCGGCGTTCTTTCCCCACGGGGCTATCATGTTCAACCCGACGGGAATGAAAGGCCGGCCGTTCGAAAGCTCGAAATACCGACTGTCGCCGGGGCTGACCCGAACAAACGAATCACTGTCGGAGGACTGCGCCTGCGAAGGCACCGCTGACGACAAAACCAATACCGACATCAAAACAAAAATTTTGCCGAGCTTCATAACGTTTTCTCCAATTCAGCCGCACCGCAAACGGCATCACGACTACAGCTTCCGGTCCAACTTTCGATAACTTATCGCCTCGGCTACATGTTCGGGCGCGATCGCTTCGGAACCTGTCAGGTCTGCAATCGTTCGTGCCACCTTGCAGATCTTGTCGTGCGCCCTGGCGCTGAGGCCAAATTCGACCATCGCCTGTTTCAGGAGCATCTCACTCGAAGAATCCAGCCCGCAAAACTTCTCCACCTGTTTATGGCTCATTCGGGAATTTGTCATAACCGCCCCATCGCCGAATCGCCCCGCCTGAATCCTACGCGCCGCGACAACTGATTCACGCATCGACGCAGAATCCAGCTGGCCCGACTTCGACCGCAGCTTCCTGAAGCTGATCGCAGGAACCTCGATATGAATATCGATCCTGTCAACCAAGGGTCCCGACACCTTCGACACATATCGGGCAATCTGGCCCGGTGTGCATTTGCACCGACGCGAATCGCTCCCGAAATAACCGCACGGGCACGGATTCATCGCAGCAACCAGCATGAACTGCGCCGGGAACTTGATCGTCTTCTTCGCCCGCGAGACAATCACAAATCCATCCTCTAAAGGCTGGCGAATCATCTCCAGAACCCCGCGCGGAAACTCCACGAATTCATCCAAGAACAGTATCCCGAAATGCGCCAGCGACAGTTCTCCGGGCCGAGGTGTCGTCCCGCCCCCTATCAGTGCAGGCCCGCTCGCCGAATGGTGAGGCATACGAACAGGACGCCGCGCCAGAAGCGCCGCATCCTTATCCAGCAGCCCTACAGAAGAATAAACCCGTGTCGTCTCGAGCGATTCGGCCAGGCAAAGCGGCGGCAATATCGTCGCAAGCCGTTGAGCAAGCATCGTCTTACCCGAACCGGGGGGGCCTATCATCATTATGTTATGCCCCCCCGCCGCAGCCACCGTCAATGCCCGCTTAACGCTCTCCTGTCCCTTGACATCGCCGAAGTCGATATCGTACTGCGAACAAATCGAGAACAGTTCTTCGATATCGACGACCGTAGTCTCCAGCAACAGTTGACCCGACAAATACCCCACCGCCTGCGTCAGCGACCCGACCGCGAAAACCTCCATCTCCTCGACCACCGCGGCTTCCTTGGCATTCTCAAGCGGGACCAGCATCCTTCGAAAACCGCTCGCCGCCGCCGTCATAGCCATGCTCAAAACCCCGTTGACCGGCCGAACACGACCGTCCAGCGCCAGCTCGCCCACTACGACTACATCGTTGAGACCAGGGGCCGCAAGCACCCCCTGGCCTATCAGCATACCAAGCGCTATCGGCAGATCGAACGCAGGGCCGGCCTTCTTCACGTCCGCAGGAGCGAGGTTCACAACCGATTGCGTCTTTGGGTATTTGTAGCCGCAGTTGACGATTGCGCTCTTGACGCGCTCGGTGCTCTCCTTCACTGCAGCATCCGGCAGACCCACAATCACCGATTTCTCGAACCCGCCCCGCGCGACATCCACCTCCACCTCGCAGATTACCCCTTCGATCCCTTCCAGAGTAACGCTGTGCAGCCTTGCAAGCATATCGACTCCTTTCCTTATGAATAGCGACATCTATTCTAAGGCTTGCGATGACCATCCGCAACCGATTTCGTGCTGTCGAGAAGCCCCGCTGATAGAAACTGTCACCGATACCTCCTTCTCCGTCCCCAAGCAAACCGGCACTCCCGCCGGCAACCGAACAGGCTCCGGCACAAGAAAAACACAGGGTTCACCGCATACTTAAGCTACCATCGGAAACGCAGACCTGCGCTGAAACAATGATATATATTGTCCGCGTTCAAAACCGCGTCGTATCCAAGGAACACCTCTGTGTTGTTGGCCAGCCCGGCGTTGATCCCCGCGCCCAAAACAGCACTGTCACGGCATATCTTGGAATCACGCACAACGAAACCGTTGGCTGGATTACTGGCAAAACCGGCGCTGACAGAAGGTTCGGCATCGCCTAACTCTCGCACCCAGCGTCCCCGCGCCTGCGTCATCAAATACTGCCCGTTTTCCCGACGACTGCACTTGGACACCTTCATACCAACCGAGCCCTTGTAGGACTCGTAGCTCTGGTCATCGTAGGCAAGTGCTGCGCTGCCGCCCGACTCGTTGTAAGAGTCCTGGTGAAGGTAGGAAAACTCGAATCCCAGCAACGGCTGCACAAGCAGCTCGCCAACCGTATAGTTCAAGCCTCCTTCGGTATAGGTGGAGAGTTGATACCCGTCATAGTCGCCCTCGAGATGCTGATCGATCGACCCAAACCGGACATAGCGACTATCCTCATATTCCAGGTTCGTGTATGTAAGAACGTTGTCCAGATACCATTTGGGTCTTTCATAGCTTGCATATAGCCCGACATGAAGGGCATCGATATCTGTCTTGTTGTGACCGGACGAATACGCAATCGTCCCGTCGGAGAAGCCCCCAGTAATCCCCGCGAGCAGATTCTCAGTGAACTGATAGTCCACTCCGAAACTGTTGCCCCAGATCAGGTATTCATATCCGTTCACAGAATCTTCGCTCTCGCGACGACCGAAAAGACCGAATCCCTTCGCCCAGAATCCCCAGGGGGTCTCGGAAAAATACGGCGTGCCGTTGCCGGCGGCGAAAAAGGATGCTTCGGGCCCGGAGGAGTCGGAAATAGAATCCCGGTTGCCCATCCCGCCGGCCCATGCCAGCAGCGGCCTTTCGGAAAGCTTCCGGGCAAAACCGTTGGCCATCCTCATGCGATCCGATGCAAGACCCATGAACCGCGAAGTACTGCTGACGGTAACCGGCATTGTCGAGGGCCGAGTCTGACCGGAAAGCTGGTCATAGGCGTTGCGGACGCTTCCATTGTCGCCGAGGCCCTCGATTGCGGTGGTAATTGCCGTGCCGCCGGCGTCGGAGATGCCCTGCAGCGCGCTGCCGACCCGCCTCTGGTTCGGAGTGATGGCCGGGGCGGCGTAATCGAATGAATCTCCGACATCAGCCGTCTCCAGAGTGTCGCCCATCGAATAAAGGTACAGCAAGATAATCGAGCTGGCGCTGGGAAGTGAACCAATGTCAAACGCCAAACCTATAGTGTCGTCATCTACGGTTCCGGAACTCCCGCTGAGATAGTCCACAGGATCATTAGACCAACCCGGACTGATCGCGGTGTTGTGCGTCTGCGATGAATCGGTGTAAAGACCGATGGCATAACCGGAGTTCTGGCCAACTGCGTGGACCCAGTCCTCCTGCTTGATGTCGCCGGCGTCGTCATAGTCTCCGTCGGTATTGCCGTCAAGCCCTCTGGCATTCTCTGTCGTGCTTGTGCTGTACGAAAAGGAATCTTGATCAGGGTCGAGCGCTCGCAGAAACGACACATTCGTAAGATCCGACAACGCCGTGAGGGTTGTCTTGATATTGATCCTTTCCTGGTTGTCGTTGAAGTAGTATTCGTGCGTAACGCCGAGGTGAGTCGATGTCCCTTCCCATTTGACATAATGATCGTAACCGCTGGAGGCCACCTCAGCCAAAGAAACCGCGGAAAAGCTGCCTCCGGATGGATTGGTGTTATTATTAAACAGCAATCCGGTCTCTGTTGATCTGACAGAGAAAACTTCCCACGGGCTTCCGGGAGTCAGATAGTCGTAATCGGTGTCAAACACTCCGTCGCCGGCGGGCGCGTGGAGTATGCCGGGACTTGTGCCCGACCCGGCGCCCAGAGTCCCGTTGTCGCCGATCGCGGTATAGACGTAGTTGCCCTGCATCTCAATATAAGCCATGCACACACTCCCACTCAGGCACAACAAAAACAAAATGGTCAACGCCGATGATTTCTTTAACATGAGAAAGGCTCCTTATCAAAAACCAACATTCCACCGGACGGCATCGCGGATAGTATAATGTTGTACCACATATGCGGTTTGATGTCAACCACTTTCACCACAACACGACTGAGAATACTGTCAAGAGAACTCGAGAATAAGCTCTCGATTCCTGCCAAAGCGACGTCATTCTAAAAGGCTTGTGCCGGTTAAAGGGCCCGCTGCCGGAGACTGTTATCGGCGCCTTGAATTTTGCCACATCCCGGCTAATCCGATTCTGATACAATGCGGATTCGAGCGTACCGCAGATTAGGATTGTCCCCCGCAATCCCGAAAATATCGACCGTATCCGACGGTGCCGAGCCTCCACGTACTGTATTCGTGAAGAAATTCCGAAGAGGATGCCGCAACCCGACCCGAATGAATTTCATCCGGCCCGCACCCGCAACTATTCGGCCGGCGTAATTCCCGAAAGACCGCCCCTCGCCGTCTTCCCCCACGCCGGCGGCAATCACATGCAAACCACCGTCACGCCCGACATGGAAACGCCCGAACGCCGGCTTCATCTTGCCCGAATCATCCGCCAGAGTCCTCCTGGAGACAACCTTGCCCTGTTTCAATATCACATATTCCAACTGTACCGTCATCGCCTGCCCGGGAAAATACTCGTCTCGGATGAAGCCATACTGATGCGGACGCCTCAAATACAACAGATGCGCCGCCCCGCTTACGTCAACGTACAGATCAAGATTCTGTATATGGCCGCCCGTCTCTTCTACCGTGTCGATCTCTATCGGCGCCGCAAAATCACTCTCGCCGATATCAGGCGTCCACGTGTAGAACAGCCGACGAAAAACGTAATCCCACTGCCTCTTGAGCGTCTCGAATTTCAGCTTCCGCCACTGCTCCACCGGCTCGACAATATCGCCTATCGCCATCACATGCCCGGCCCCGGCCCGAAGCGCAACCTGAGGATAACACGACCGTATGGGAAATCTGATCTTCCCCCTCCGCCGCCACTTGCCCCGTCTGTCACGGTATGAGACAAATTGATCGCCTGTCTGTGCGTGTATGTTCAGAAGCAGCAACTCCCCATTGACGCCGTCGGCGGCGAAGCCTCGGTACGAGTGATCTGTAAAATACGAATCATCCGACCAGACCGGAGAGTGCTTCTTCCACGCTCTTTCCGGAGCAGCCGAGTCGAATTCAAGCACCGCCGGCTCGCAACGTCCGTACTTGACCCCCGGCGGCTCAACCGAAGGATTCACCGACAGATACAACGGTCCTTTCTCAAAAACCGCAATAGGGCAAGGCTCCCGCTGCCTGAACTTATCCTCGCTTTGCTCGATTCGCCACTTGCCGACCGACCGGCGCCACAATTGCCATCGAGTATTGCAGAGCAGCGGAACGTCTTGGCCCGTCTCGATTGTCGAGACATAGACATCCTCACCCAAGCGGGCGATAACCGTCGAGCCGTAACACCATAAAGGCCCAGCCCCGTTATTCGCCGGTACATACCTCGTAACAACCTCCTCAACCTCCGCCAGATACTCACTCCCGCCGGCCTCTTTCGCACCTGCAGACGACACTGCCCCGAGACAAATCAGACAAACGGCAATCCACTGCTCGATAAGGCCCCTATCGCAACAACCAGTCATAGACCGCTCACTTCCCGCTCCGCCCAAACCTCAAAAGACCTTGTTTCTGTCGCTGACGAACTTGTCGGCCTTTTTCAGCAGGCCCTTCTTTCCGCCCCGGCTGCTTTTTGCTTTCGATCTTATCTTCGTTGACGATTCGCCAGCAGTTTTGCTCGCACCCCCGGTCTTGCCGCCCGCTGACCGGCCTTTAGACTCGGCTGCGGCATTGGCCTTCGCCAAAGCAGCAACCTCAGCCTTCAGCCGGGCTATTGTATTGGCGGCCTCGGCCTTGGTCTTCTCTGTCTGTGCTTCAAGCCGCTGCTGTTTTTTCTCCCCCGCAGCTTCAGACTTGGCCCGCTTCTTCGACTCCGACTGAACCTGACGCTCGGCCCGCAGCCGAAGCCTCGCCTCGCTCGCAGCTTGGGCCTCGGCTCTCGCCCGCTTTTCCGATTCGACCTTCGCCTTTTCCTCGGCCCGGATTCGAGCCTCGATCTCTAACCGCAGTTTCTCGTCGGCCCTGTCTCTGGCCTCGATGCAGGGCCGAATTTTCTCCTCTGCCTGCGACAGCCGCTTCGCAGCTAATGCCGCCTCCTCCGCCCTGACTCGCCCGGCCTTCTCAGTTTCTATTGCAGCCTTCGCCGAAGCAGCAGCCTTGGCCTCCGCTTCCATTCGCGCCTGCCGCTCGGCTTGAAGCAGCTTCTCGGCCTCGGCCTGAGCAGCCGACGCAACCTCCGCTCGATTTTCCGCGCGAGTTATCGTATCTCGATAGAATTTGGTTTCCTCTTCGAACTTGGCCCGCTGCTGTTTCTCGGTCCTGGCCGCAGCTTCTATCTGTTTCTTAAGCTCACCCTCAGCCTTGCTCCTCGCCCGGGTCTCGGCCTTGAGCCTCTTTTCCAACTCGGCCCGCGCCGAAGCTTCGGCCCCGGCCTGTTCCTGAGCCTTTGCTATAATCTCCTGGTAACCCTGCTTCTCAGCCTTAGCTCTAAGTTTCGCTTCGACCTTGGCGATCCTTTCGGCACGAGCATCCTCGCTCGATTTCAGCCTGGCCTCGACTTTCGCCCGCGCTTCCGCTTCACTCTTAGCCCTGGTCTCGGCCTTGATGCGCTCGTTGGCCTCTATTTGCGTCTGCTCTTCGGCTATGCTCAAGGCCTCCTTGTAGAACGACACCTGCTCGTCAATCTCCGCTTTCATTCCCATCTCAAGCTCTAATCTCGCGGCCAATTGCGCCTTGGCTTCCGATTCGGTGCTGCTCCTGGCCGTCCTCTCGGCCTTTAGCTCTTCTTCCAACTCCAATCTCGCAGTCTTCTCATCCTGTGCCTGCGCTTCGGCGGCGGTCCGCCTCTCAGTTTCCAACCGAACGCGCTGCTCGGCCTTGTCCACCGCCTCCTTATAAACCCGCAATTCCTCCTCAAACTCAGCCCTGATAGCCTCCTCGGCCCCGGCCAGAGTCTCGGACTGCGCCGCCAATGCGGCCTCGGCCCGGCACTTAGCATCGATCTCGGCATGAAGCCGCTTCTCGATCTCCCCTTTCGCATCCAGATGAGATTTCATCCCCTCTTCAGCACTGACCAGCGCCTCGGCATACTTGCTCAGTTTTCCCTCGGCCTCGATACGGGCCTGCCGCTCGACCTCAAGCATATCTTCAGCCGCCTGTCGGGCACGGGCCTCGGCCTCGATCTTCGCTCTCGAATCAACTACGGATTTGGCTTTGGCCTTGAGCCGACGCTTTATGTCCGAGTCGTTGATACTCTGCTCGCCGGGCCTGAAAAACAAAGGCTCGGCAAACTGAACCGCGAGAAAACGAATCGACTGCTCGACATCCGCAACCCTGCAAACCCTCCCCGTTCGATTGAAAAGCACCGTATCGAAAGAATCGCCCGAATCGAAGTGAGGGACCCCGAAGCTGGCGTGTATCGGCTCGCCCAAACCGGGACAGCTTTCATCGGCACGGCAGAGAAGACCGATCCCGCCGCTCGAAATATCGACTATCTGGCCCGGCAACGCAGCCTCATCCGAACTGCGCGAAAAACGAACCGGCCAGCGGTAACGCAATCGCTGCTCAGTTCTGTGATCGCCGGTCTGTTCCATTCCTAATACCACAAAATCCGTTTTGTCCGTATTATCTGCCGCAATAGCGATATAACTACTCGCACCCTCGCCTCCAGTCAAGAATTTTCTTCCCAAACGTCAACACCGCTACCGAATATTCTCATCCGGCAGCTCGCTTTTAATCCCCTCGTACAACGGCATCTTGTCCGGCAGCGCGCCGGTCTCCTTCATCAGCCGACGAAGTTCGGCCTTCAACTGCCTGACTCTCCGCGTATAACGCTTATCATCGATCAGGTTCTTCCTCTCGCCGGGATCGTCTTTCAGGTTGTAAAGCTCGGCCTTGTACATATCAGGCTTATCGTCCCCGTTGGGATAGTGAATATACTTCCATTCGTCCGTCCGCACGCCGCGAACATTCGGAGTGTAGGGAAACTGCTTCTCGTAATCGTAAGAATAGTACCAGGACTTGCGCCAGCCCCTGGTCTTGCCGCCGAGCAAGCCTTTCCAGGATCTGCCGTGAATCTTCTTCAAAGGCACCGCCCCGCAAATATCCAGAATACTCGGCGCCATATCGACGTTCAGAACCTGCTGCTCGATAACCGTCCCGGCCTTTATCAGCTTCGGATAACGCACTAATAGCGGCACGCGAATACTCCCCTCGTGCATCGTCCGCTTGTCCGACATCCCGTGCTCGCCCAGGAAAAATCCGTTATCACTCGTAAAGATCAGAACCGTATTCTCCAAAAGGCCCGTCCCCCTCAGGGCCTCATAGACCCGCCCCACGCTGTCGTCAACCGACTTGATAGAGGCCGTGTAAGCCCGAACGAAATCCGCAAATTTCGAAACGCCCTCCGCACTCGAATCCGGAAAATCCTTACGAAAGCCGTATATCGGCCCGTATATCCCGTGCCACGTATCTATCCTCTCCTTTACCCACTTCGGCTTGCTTTCCAGATCGAATGCGCTGTCCGGGTATCGAATCTCCTGCCCGTCGTAAATGTGGGCGTACTTCTCCTCCGGAGTGAACGGAGTATGCGGGGCCTTGTGCCCCATGACCAGCAGAAACGGCTTCTCGTGCTCGCCGGCCAGCCAATCCACAACCATATCGGTCACGCGATGAGTGTAATAGCCTTTCTTCACTTCCCTTCTGCCGTTGACATTGAACGTCGTATCGTAGTATTGGCCCTGCCCCTTGTGGGTGACCCAGTAATCGAAACCGGGCCGTTTCTCGTCGCTGTCCTCGCCCATGTGCCACTTGCCGATATACGCCGTCTCGTACCCGGCCTTCCGCAGTTGCAAAGGATAGCTGCCCAAATCAGCAGGGTAATCCGTGAAATTGTTCGTCACTTTGTGAGCGTGCGCATAAAGACCCGACAAAAACGACGCCCGGCTCGGCGAACAAAGGGACGTCGTAACAAACATATTCGCAAAACGCGCTCCCTCGGCGGCGATCCGGTCCATGTTCGGTGTTTTCAGGAAAGGATGGCCCTCGCAACTCATGCAGTCCCACCGCTGGTCGTCCGTCATGATAACTACAACGTTAGGCCGTCGCCCGCCGGCGACGCCGCTTCCGCCTCGCAGCGTCGCGCAGCCTCCTGCCAGCCCGGCTGACCCCACAACAGCAGCACCCTTGATAAAACTTCTCCGATCGATGCCATGCATAATCTTGTCCTCCTTGAGCCAATCTGCACAATCTTGCCTCTACGCATAATACATCCCCCGCCGCCCATTGCCAGTAAATTCCCCCCCTTCCTGCTCATGTGTCTGTGAAGATTTTAGGGCACTTTGGCCTTTGGCCAGTAGTTGGCCCACTGGCCAGTGTTGCTGTGCAGGCAGCTGAGAGCC
>JAFGCD010000087.1 GCA_016932835.1 Sedimentisphaerales bacterium | reverse complement strand
GCAATATGGGTGGTATGGCTAAGAAAAAACCGTGCAAAAAACGGTCAAAAACGCGCGCAAAATGATGCAAAATGACAAAAAAGTGAGGTGTTTTGAGGAAAAATGAGCAAAAATGAGGCCTTTTTAATCACCCCTCGTGACAGTAGGAATTAACCGCCGTCCTTAGGACTCCGCATAGGGCGTCCCTTCCGGGACTTACGGAGAGAACGCGGAGAATTAAAGTAAAAATAGCCACAGAGATCACAGAGAACACAGAGGGGATCAGAAAATGAGTTAATGAGTAGGCCGGCGGGGTCGGGAAATCCTAAATCATAAGCTCGAAATCCGAAACAATGTCGAAATCAAAATGACCAAATGGTCAAAACGGTAAGATTTACCGCCGTCCTTAGGACTTCTTACGGAGAGAGCGCGGAGGGCGCAGAGAGGCAGGAAAATCAAAAGTCAAAGATCAAAAAGTAAAATTACAGTGCAAAGAGCAAAAATGAAAAGAAATAACCGCAGAGAACGCAGAGAGCGCGGAGGATTAAAGTAGAAATCAGCCACAGAGGCGCCTTAAAGGCACGTAAGATAGAGTGAAGGCGGGGAACCACAGATACCTGAGGCACGGGGGAAATCAGGAAATGGGTGAATGAGCAAATGGGTAAATGAGTAGCCCGGCGGTATAGGGAAATTGGAGAAAATGCTGCTAATTGGCTTTGATTGGCGTAGAATTGTGGATATAGATATGGCTGAAAAACCGCAGATTGAAGAGCAAGCGGCGGTGAGGAATTGGGAGAATTGGGAGGATATTCCGGTAAAGCGCGCGGAATTGAAACGAAAGATTATTCCTGAAAGAAAGCCATCCATGCTGTAATGACAACCACAGCCGAAATCGTCTGCTAATTCAAAGGTTTGTGTATCTCATTCTTGCCGACGGCGTACAGTTGGGCTGTTAGTACGACATTGTCTTTGCCAATTGGTTATTGCATTTGCAGTTTCAGGGCAGCTCGCGGATGCGTAGGTTCTTGAATTCTATCGGGGATCCCTCCGATTCGAGGCATAAAAATCCCTCACTCGGCCGGCATTCGGTTCCTCCCGATACCTCTTCGCCGTTGACCCAGAGCCTAACCTCGCCGTTAATGCATCGAATATAGTAGTGATTCCATTCATTGACGCCCTTGCTCAAGTTCTTCAATGGAAAGCTGCGGCTGCCGTTGGCCGAGAGCGGAGGGAACGGTTTCATCTTCACGCCGACGGGGAACACATCGCCATTGGTTGTAAACCAGTCGGGTTTCTTCTTGTTGGCCTTCTCGTAATTGGTGGCATAGCCGTGGTCGAGCACCTGGCACTCGATGCCGTTTGGAAGCTGCCCCTTGCCCTGCTTGAGGCTTGCCAGGGATTCTTTGGTTGCCCAGATAAATACGCCCGAGTTGCCTGCTGAACGCAGGTGTCGCCACTGAACGACGAGTTCGAAGTTTTTGTAGGGTTTTTTGGACTGTATCACGCCGACGGGGTTGCCGGTGCAGTGAATGACGCCGTCCTTCCATGCCCAGGTGTCGTCGTTACAGTTTACGTTAGCGAAGTCCTCCTCGACCATAATCTTCCAGCCCGGCCCCGTGCCGTCGATGCAGGCTTTGGGCAGAGATGGTGTATTCTCTTTCGCGGCGTTCGATATCGCAGGCGTCAGGCCCGCGCAGATACAGGACGCTCCGGCCATAAATTCACGTCTGGTGTGTTTCATCTCGTTATCCTTTCTTGATTAAAGTTCCTGGCGGTTTAGCTACACCGCAGAGTTTTTCTTCCGATAGAATACGAGATCCATCCTGAAGATTCCAGTCTTTCCGGCTGGTTCTATAGGATACATACTTCAGGAAAGCACCGGAAACAGGAATAGCTTAGAAGCCATGCGCCGGATAAAGATTCAAGATTCAAGATTCAAGTCGGATTCGGAAAAATTATTGACAAATATCGAACATTATGTTACTATGTGAGTATGTTAGCATATAGTAACTTAGACAAATCGGTCGATAGTTGGTATTAGAATGCCAGAATCAAATACCTATAGCCCAGGCTGCAAAATGCAAAATTGAGGTATTTCATGCTCGACGAAAAGAAGCTGCTGTTGTTCGAGAAACAGGCCGGTATTGCCAAGTCGATAGCGCACCCGCTTCGGCTGGCAATTCTCAATTTCCTCAAGGACGGCGAGCAATGCGTATGCGACATCGCCAAGCACCTCGGCGCCGAGCGGTCCAACGTATCGCGGCATTTGGCGACGATGAGCGCTGCGGGAGTGCTCAAGTCGCGCAAGAAAGGGCTGAAGGTAATCTACGAATTGCAGACGCCCTGCATACTCGATGTATTCTCGTGCGTCACAAGGGTTCTCAAACACCAGGCGAAAGAAAACGAGAAGCTGCTGACCGCACTGAAATAGGAGTGAAGCGCGTTGAATATCAAAAGCGAATGGAAAAAGCTGGCGCTGATCGTTGCGGTCTTTGCGGCGTGCTTCTACCTGCCCGTAGGCCGGATACGGTTCGATAACGCCGTAACCGAATCGCTGCACTTAGTCAAATGGTACGCCCGCGAGCACGTTCTGCTGTGCCTGGTTCCGGCGTTTTTCATAGCCGGCGCGATTTCGGTTTTCGTCAGTCAGGCGTCGGTAATGAAGTACCTCGGCGCCAAGGCCAACAAATTCCTGGCATACGCCGTAGCTTCGGTGAGCGGTTCGATCCTTGCGGTTTGCTCGTGCACCATCCTGCCTTTATTCGCCGGCATATACAAGATGGGCGCCGGGCTGGGCCCTGCAACGACCTTTCTCTACTCGGGTCCTGCTATTAACATCCTGGCGATTATCCTGACCGCTCGTGTGCTGGGCCTGGAATTAGGCATTGCCAGGGTAGTCGGCGCGGTCGTGTTCAGCGTTGTCATCGGCTTGCTCATGCACGTGATATACCGCAGAGAAGAAGACGACAAAGCAAAAGCCCAGGCGGTGATGCCCGAACCGCAACCGGCCAGGCCTTTATGGAAGAACGCATTGTATTTCGCGTCAATGGTGGGCATTCTCGTCTTCGCGAACTGGGCCCGCAGCGGCGATGTTCGGGCGGTGTTTCTCTGCTGTCCGGGCGGGCTGACGGCCTACCAGGTGGAAGGAACGCTGGTGAGCCAAACGGAGGAAAGTCTCAAGATTCTGGACACATCCGGTGAGACGCACGAGGTCCCGGCTGACCTTCTTCAGGGCCTCGAAGACGTCAGAAAGAACAGCATATATGAGCTTATTCATCGTGCCCGCTGGCTGCTTGTCGTACTGCTCCTCGCGGCGTTTGCCGTCATGGTCTTTCGATGGTTCACAAGGGCTGAGAGAACCGATTGGATAGCGGCTTCGTGGGGCTTTGCAAAACAGATACTCCCTCTATTGCTGGCCGGCGTAATAGTGGCGGGGCTGCTTTTGGGCAGGCCGGGGCCGGGGCACGAAGGGCTGATACCGGCCAAGTGGATCGATGCCGCCGTCGGAGGAAACTCGGCCCGGGCGAATCTCTTCGCATCGATCGCAGGGGCTTTTATGTACTTCGCAACGCTTACCGAGGTGCCAATCCTGCAGGGATTGATGGGGGCCGGGATGGGCAAAGGGCCTGCGCTGGCGCTGCTGCTGGCGGGTCCGGCGCTGTCACTGCCCAACATGCTGGTAATCCGCTCGGTAATGGGGACGCAAAAAACCGTGGTCTTTGTCTGTCTGGTGATCATAATGGCGACGATTTCAGGAATAATCTTCGGAGCTGTCTGGGGATAGTTGTATGAATAGAGAACACCATAAGTTGATGAATTTGAATCCCATCGGTGTCGTTCATTCCTCCTTCACGGAGGCAACGGGCGCACCAATCCAGCCGGCCTTCGCCAAAGAAACGCAAGGGACGGTAGAGGTTTACGAGCCTTACAGAGAGGGCCTCAAGGATCTTGAAGGCTTTGAGAGAATCTGGCTTCTCTATTGGCTCGACAGAGCCAGTGCCCCCAAGCTGCTTGTCAAGCCATACCTCGACCGGGTGCAAAGAGGTTTGTTCGCAACGCGTGCGCCCGCTCGCCCCAATCCGATCGGGCTCTCAGCGGTCCGAATTTTGTCAGTAGAAAACGGGAGTATCGCAGTGGCTGAACTCGACATTCTGGACGGCACGCCGCTGCTGGACATCAAGCCGTATATCTCCAAATTCGATTGTTATCAAGTCGCACGCAATGGCTGGCTTGACAGGGTGGACAGCGCCCGCGGCATCGCCGACGACAGATTTTACGACAGGAGTAATCAGGAAACCGACATATGAAGAAGATACGAATTCTCGGCACCGGGTGTCCGAAGTGCACAAAGCTGGCAGAGAATGCCGAGGCTGCGGCGGCGCAACTCGGGGTCGAATATGAAATAGAGAAGGTGACAGAGATAAACGAGATTATGAAATTCGGGGTGATGGTGACACCTGCGCTGGTAATAGACGGCCGGGTCCGGGCCGTTGGCAAGACGCCGTCCGTCGAAGAAATAAGGCAATTGCTCGAATAAACCGCCTGGTAGAAATGACCTTATCAGCAATAATCTTATCGAACCAGTGCCCGCCCTGCACCGGTGCAAAGGGGCATCCGCTTGCTCTGCTCGCTGCAGTAGCGGCAGTGGGGCTGTTGGTGATCCTGATAGGCGCCATATTTCGAAAGAAAGGTACCCGACCGATGAGCAAGACTGCAAGAATAACGATTGTTTCTATCCTGGCAGCGGCAATTTGCTTTATCATTATCCTTAAGCAGAGAGGCAGCGAGGAGCCGAGTTCGATTATCGACACGAATGTTCCAGGCGAGGCCTTGCCGCAGAGGACGGACCTGCCGAGATTGGTCGATCTTGGCGCCGAGACTTGTATCCCGTGCAAGCTGATGGCGCCGATTCTCAAAGAACTCAAAGAGGAATACGCAGGCCGGGTCGAGATTGAATTCCTCGACATAGACAAGAACCCGGACCTTGTTGGCGCCTATAGAGTCAGAATCAAACCCACCCAGATCTTTTACGACGCATCCGGCAAGGAGCTTTTCCGGCACGAAGGCTTTTATTCCAAAGAGGATATTCTCACGAAGTTCAAGGAGCTGGGTATAGTGGTGAAGTAAGCATTATGGAGAAGCTGTTCACAACGTTGACCCACGCGGTCGAGGGGGCGCCCTTGATTGCGGTCTGTGCGGCCTTTTTGTGGGGCATTCTCAGCATTGTGCTGAGTCCGTGTCACCTTGCGAGCATTCCCTTGATAGTCGCTTTCGTTAACGACCAGGGGCCCAGTTCGCCCAGGCGAGCCTTCACAGTCTCGGGGCTGTTTGCTCTTGGCATACTGAGCACTATCGGGATAATCGGAGTAGCGACGGCCGCAGCCGGTACGATGCCATACTCGTGGGCGGAAAGCCCAGGGCCCACCAGGGGGCAACCCTCTGGAACGCTTACGACGACGACATTACGAAGGACGAATTCGGCATCGCCACGGCCCGGCAGCTTGGCGTCAGGGTGGCAGAGGCCGCTCTTTCCTGAATCTTCAATTCGGCTGGTAAAGGGTTCGTTATACGGCTTGTCATGGCCGGCTGCGAGTGGTATTCTCATACCTTCGCGAAGACCTGGATACCGGATCCTTTGCTGGTGTAGAGATAAACATGACAAGCATTCGTGATGCAGAAGGTGGGGCTTTTCGCAACACCGCCGAAGAAATTCGGCCTGTGGTTCGAAGGTTAGTATTTGCAGCAGTCGCAGTGTTCGCATTGTGTGCTGTTTCGGTATCGGGCGGCGTTTATAATCTCAAGGTCGTTACCGATGCGTCGCCGGATTACTACGACATGGAGAGCATGATTCGCAGCATCACCGGCCGATGGGACAAGCCCTCCGAGAAATGCTGGGCCCTTTTCTACTGGAACCATATCGCCCGCAGGCAGACGAGCCCGGTGATTGTGCACGGAGTCGAGTGCACCGACCCGATCAGGCAGTTCAACGACTACGGCTACACGATGTGCAGCACGGTGGCGGGAATCAACTGCTCGATCTGGGAGGCGATGGGCTATCCTGTGAAGTTCTGGGACATCTCGAATCATACGGTTTGCGAGGTCGGCTATGACGGCCGGTGGCACATGTACGACAACAGCATGTCGGCGATTTACACTCTGTGCGACGGCGTGACAATAGCCGGCGTCGAAGATATCGGCAAAGCGGGCGGCTGCGCATTGTCGGGCGGCAGAATCGAGCCCGGGCATATCGCAAAGTATCACTGTCTCAATGCGAACAGCCCGCGGGGATTCCTGACCGGGGCCGACTGCGCCCGCGACCTCGACCAGGAATACCGCTGCTTCAATCCCAACGGCCTGAAATACCGCGCGTACTACAACAATCAGGACCTGGGCCATCGCTACATTCTGAATCTTCGCGGCGGCGAGACTTACACCCGCTATTACCACAGCCTGGGCGATTCGAGGGAATTCTATGTTCCCAACAACGGCAAGGACCCTGAGTCGGTAAACAGGCGGTACGGGATACGCGGCAACGGAGTCCGGACTTTTGCGCCTGTTCTAAGCGCCGCTGGCCTTGAAGATCTGTACAGTTTCTCCGGATGCAGAGTTATCGAACCGGCGGGCCTTGTGCCTGCCGAGTCCGGCAGCGACGGCGAAGCGATATTCAAGATACAAGGGGCCAATGTCATTACATCGATGCTCATAAAGGCCGCCTTCGAGCGGAGGACCGATGCCGACGGCAACCATATAGCGGTAAGTACGACGAACGGCCTGACATGGAAAGAAGTCTGGACCAACAAGGCGACCGGGCCGGGTGAAGCAGTGGTCAACTTGATCGACGAGGTCAACGGCACCTATGAAGTCCTGGTCAAGGTGACATTAGCGGCCAAGAATAAGCCGGAAGACGCTTGTCTGAATGCCATCGAGTTCAAGACGACAACAATGCTCAACAGCAAGACCCAGCCGAAGCTGCTGCTGGGGAGCAATACCGTGTATGTCGGATTAGGCGAGCAGACTGATTCGATTGTGCTGCGGCCTGATTTGCGGGCGGAGAGATATGAGCCATACGTAGTCGATCAGAGAAATGTTGCCTCCAAATCTGAGCATCCAGGCTATCAAGGGGTGCTGCACGCGGCCGAAGCCGGCAAAGACGCGTACGTTGTGTTCAGGCTCGACGCTCCGGGAGACATCAAACGGCTTACTTACGGAGGCAGATTCTACAACCGAGCCCCGCATTCGCATATCGACCTGCTGCATTCCTTCGACGGGGGCAAGAGCTGGCAGCAGTCGTATTCCCTGACGAAAACGGATATGCCCTGGGACGTGATACACTTTGAGACGGTTGAGGCCGTACCGCCGGGCGTTCGTTCGGTGTTGCTGAAGTATCTTCTGAGCAGCCCGCAGGCCGGGACGGACTCATGCAGCATATACAGCGTTCGCATGGAGGCCGATTATGTCCCCAGGGCGGCAGGATTCGAACCCGTCGAGGTGACGTTCAACTGGAGCGAAGTACAGGAGGACTACTGCCTCGTCGAGCGAAGCCATACGCAACTTGTCACCGAGGTCCCCTTCAAGTACGCAATCAATGTCGGCGGCTGCGACCACCCGGTCGTAAACTCGATGCTGGTGAATCCGAAAGGCTCAGCGGGCGATATGAAGTACGGCTATTCCGACGGGCGGGATGCCGGCGGGGTCAAATACGTGCCCAAATGGGTTTCCTGCGGCAGGAATCTCGCCCTCGGCAGTGATTATTCGGTTTCAACACCCTCGATGACTTCCTGGGGCGCCGGCGACCCGGAAGGCAATAAGCTGACCGACGGCGTCATGGGCCCGCCTTATGCGGGCGGAATCGGTCCGGGATTCGCACTGTGTTGGGACAAGGGCATGGAGCCTGTAATCGATGTTGACCTGGGAAGAGTCGAGCAATGCGGGGCGTTCCGAATACACTTAAGCGCGGGCTGGCCCTGGTGGGATGCGATGAAGGGGCAGGTCAGGGATGCGGTCGAAGTGCTGACCTCGACGGACAATCGCGAGTTTCGAAGCGTCGGGTTCTTCGCCCTGAACCTGCGGTGGAAAGACATACCAATCAACCACATGATGCCCGACGACGAAACGGCAACGGGTTTTACGTATTCGCTGATTTCTCCCAGTCCGGTTGACGGGCGTTATGTTCGCTTCAAGATAACGCCGCAGCGTACAGTCACCGTCAGCGAAGTGCAGGTTCTCGACCGGATCGAAAGCGAACCTTTCGACCTTCGAATAGCACTGCCGGATTAGCCGGCATCAGGGCTGTTTCCGGGCGGCCTGCTTGAGGTGGCGACGCGCCCAGATATTATAGGCGTCCAGCTCGACGGCCTTTTCGAAAGCCTCGTTTGCTTCAGCGTCTTCTGTCTTGCCCAGATGTCCCAGACCAATCATGTAGTAGCCGTCGGATTTGCGTGCGCCCGGAGATTGCGCCGAGCCGAACTTTGCGAAGAAGTCAACCTTGTCTTTCTCGTTCAATCTTTCCTGCCCGTCACGAATCAGTTTATCGAACAAATCCAACGCCTCATCCTCCTGGCCGAGTTCTCGATGTGACATAGCTTTATAGTAGGCGTACTCCGTTTTTCCTGCTCGTTGCTGCGAGGCCTTTTTGAAGGCGGCTTCAGCGTCGGCGGTCTGCCCAAGGGCCTTGTAGCACGAGCCGAGACAATAGTAAATCTGCGGATTCATGCGGTAGTCCGTGTCCCGTCCTATCTGGTGATTCTCCGGGTATTCGTCTGCGGCGAGAAAATCTTTGAGGGCCTTGTGATACTCCTGCTCGGCAAGAAAATCGAGGCCCCGCAACAGGTGACCCTCGACATACGTATCGTGCAGTCTTCGATTGCCTTCCTGGATATGGAAATAGTTCTGCTGGAGATAATCGAGGGCCTTGTCGTACTTGCCGGCCTGGACCAGGACGATAATTTCCCTTATCAGGGAGTCCTCGCGTTTCTTGACGTGCTCATGATTGGTCTCAAGGGTCTTCAGTCGCTGCTCGACAGCCGTTGCGTTTCTTTCGTATAGCTGGTCCAATTCATAATAGTAACTGGCGTCCTCTGGATTGTGTTTAATTGCCTTTTCGTAGGAGGCGATTGCCGCGGCAATATTGTTCTCAGTGTAGTAACGGCCCCATCCGAGATTGCGATGAGCGATAGCAAGGGACGGCTCGAGTTCGGCGGCCCTGGCCCACTCGGCAATCGCTCTTTCGGGCTGGAGGTCGTAGAGCAGATTGCCGAGATAGTAGTGCGCCCGCCCGTCGCGTGGATTGGCCTCGACGGCCCTGCCGAGCACGTTCAGCATTTCCAGCCTGAATGGGAAACAATAATCGACGGGGCATCGGCGCGCCCGGTTGTAGTGGCGCCCGGCCGATTCACTGTCACCTTTCTGCTCGTACAGATACGCCAGGCAGTAGTGAATCGTTGGGTAATCGCTGATACCTGTTTTGCGAATCGCAACCGCACGCGAGAGCACGTTAATCGCTTCATTCGGCATGCCGCAGTTGACGTAATTCATAGCCAGTTCGAGGTACGACTCGGCATGGTCGTTCATTATCCTTTTGAGTTCGGTCAAATGCCTACGTGCTTTGCCTTTGGCGCCTTTGTCTGTCAGGGCGAGACAGCACTCGTTGCGGCCCCAATAATCGAGCGGGTCCATGGCGAGGACCTTCTCGGCTGCGGCGAGGGCTTCTTTCGGCCTGCCCAAACGCCTGAGGATCGCGCTGCGGAGGCTCAGGGCCTTTATGTTGAGTGCGTTTGTCGCCAGGCAATCATCGATATGGCCGAGCGCAACTTGGAAGTCGCCTCTAAGGCAGGAAATCTCGGCCAGGTTATAGTAAGCCGCGGAACGAAAAGAGTAATCCCAAACGGCCCGATAGAAATTACTGTAGGCCTCGTCGTAATTACCCTGTTTTTTGAGCACTGCGCCGAGTTGATAATACGCCTGGCAATCCCTCGGGCGCGTGTAGTTTTTGGAGATGCGTTTTATAGCGGCTGTGAATCTTTCGGCGGCCCGGTCGTACAATCCTCGCCGGGCGGCGTCAAGCCCGAGTTGTATGCTGCATCGCGAATCCGACGGATCTCGCCTCAGGGCTTCTTCGAAGTAGTCGTTGGGATTCAGCCTCGCATTATGGAACTGCTTTATGCGGAGCCCGGTCAGGTAAAGCTCTTCGATTGTCTCGATATCATTGGGTTCGCCCGGCGCCTCGACCGCCTTGGGAAGCTCGGACGACGTGCCTGGCTTGACCGGCTTGTAGGCGATCAGTTTGTGTCCCGATTTCGTCTGCAGAACCGCTTCCAGATCCGCCTCCTTCGTATCTGCGGGCAGGTCTATCCGGCGAAGGACAGGATGTGCCGGGTCGATATCGACAACCTCTTCGAAGATTTGCCCGGCCTTCGCCATTAGAATGACCTTCGCTTTTTCATGCGTCGCCGAGCAGTTCAGCCCGAGCGTCGCCTTGCCGTCAGGCTGCACTTCCAGGTTCAACGCCGCATCGAGATTGGCCGATTTGACCCCTCCGATTTCTCGCACGGGGCACCAGTATTGTCTGGCCTGCTTTACTTCGTAGGGCCCGATCCAACTGTAGTCGGGCTGGTTGTCTGAGAAGGCGCCGGCCATCAGCTCTGCATACGGGCCGTCGCTGTCTGTGAGGACCTTAGTATCCCAGGTGCTTCCTTCCGGGCCTGGTCCCCACTCCCAGAGTTTGGCCCCGGTGACGATATGGTGATTGCCCACGTGGAGCGTCCCGGCTTTTTTGCCGTGGTCGTATCCGGCCAAAAATCCTTCTTGGATATTATGAGCGAATATAGAGACCGGGCGGGGATGATTCTTCCACCATGAAAGATCCACACCCGTGTACTCGCGGCCCAGATAGTTCTCCTGCGCAACGGGCCAGTGAACGAAGTCGTTCTTTGCGTGGTACGTTCCGAATTCCGTGCTCGGCGGGAAGAAGACCTGGTAGTCGTCGTTGGCGTGCGTGGCGACGTTGGCCCAGTAGAGAATCGAGTTTGCAGTCTCGGTCCGATTGAACATCCTGATATCGGCTTCGACACAGGATTTACCCGGGTAGAGGGTGATACCGATGCTCCATCTCATACGGTGACGCGGCTCGATTTCGCCTATCCAGATTGTTTTACTGCCGTCGCTGTTCGACCTCAGCGCATAATCGACGGGCATGAATGTCGATGCCCTGTGATGGTGAAAGACACACCACTCGATGCCGCCCGATATCCACGCCCCGAGCATGCCTATATTTGACGGCTTGATTACGTGCTGACGATAAAACATCTCGTAGCCGTTTGTCTTGTCCGTGGCGAAGAACAGCTTGCCTCCCAGTTCCGGCAGCACGCAGAGCTTGATGTATTCATTCTCCAGATAGACGGCGTTGTAGCTTCGGTCGCTGCGCTCATTGGAGAGGTTGTCCTGCAGCGGATAAGGATAGATCGACTTCTTCGCCCCCTGGTAGGACAGGGGCCTTTCAAACATCGGGTTGACGTCCGCGGCATGAACCTGGTACGTGGGCAGAACGAGAGGTTCTTCCCATATTCTGACGGCCTTGGCGCCGAAGAGCGGGCAGGCGGGGCCTGCCAGCAGGACAATCATGCACAGGATTACTTTTCGAGTCATAATTCGCTACTCCTGAAAACCAGAAACGACGTCTCCAAATAGTATCGGCGCAGGCGGGCAGCCGCCTACCGCAGTATCGGCACGGCCTGCTCGCCAAGCGAGGGGCCATGGGGCCGAACTGTTCCGTTTTCTTCTATGTCAACAGGGTCGATGCATAGCAGGCCCCTCGTTTTGTTGTCGTTTTCATTGCGATAGCTGAACCAGTTTCGACCGTCGGGTCCGTTGAAGACGGCTATGTGCCCGCCCCAGAAGATTTGGCCTCGCTTATCTTTCTTCCACGGTCCCAAAGGATTGTCGGCATACGCGGCGCCGACCCAGTAGCCGCGATGTTCGGGTTTGTTCTTCTGCTCGCGGTAAGGTCCGGCGTAGAAGATAACGTACTTCCCTCGGGATTGAATCATCCATGGCCCTTCGAGATAATCGGGTTCGGCGGCGAATCCGATATCGTCGTTTTTCGCGCTTACCGCCTGTATTCGCGGGCCGACGAGCCCGACCTGGCCCCGGTCGATTCGGCTCAGGTCAATCTGTTGGACGTAAACGTTATAAGCCGGGATAATTGCGTATGTCTCGCCGTCGGCATCTTCGAAAAGCGAAGTGTCGCACGCGCCGCCATTGATATAGGTGATGTGCCTGTAAGGCCCCGTGATGTCGTCGGCTACGCCGACGAAGGCATAGCCCGCTGTCCCCCACCCGCCCGCGGGGTTGTACTCGTTTCTCAGCCAGTTGTCCGCCGTGAAGATGAGGTAGAATCTGCCGGCGATCTTGTGAATCTCAGGCGCCCAGAAGCGGTTCTTGTAGGGGCAATCCTTCGGCAGTTCCGAAGATTTCACGAGCCAGTTCTCGAATCTCCAACTCTTAAGGTCCTTCGACGAGTACAGCTTAATGCCCGGCGAGCCGCCCTGATTCGGCCTGTCGAGACGATTAGCCTGGCGGTTACTGAAAGGCCAGACCGTAAAGACCAGGTAGTACGTGTCAGCCTGGCGGATAATGCACGGATCGCGCAATTCCCGCCTGGCTGCTCCCAGCGCCTCATAGCTGAACGCCAGCGGATTTGAATAGGTAAACGTTGTGACGCCTTCCTTCATGGCTGTGACATTGGCCGCCTCGGCCGATTGCGCCGCTGCACCGAGCAATGCGGCAAGCGCCGCCACGAAGAAAGGTGCCCTTGCGAGATTTGTTCTCCGGGCCACCGGCTTGCGGTGTCTTTGCTCAACTTGCCCTGTATCCATATCGGTTGTTTCCCAAACCGGGTCTTGACTTACGGGATTCTATCAACTCTGTGTCTGTGGGGCTACTGCAAAGCCTATGAAGAACCGTAGTGCAGATACCTTCGCAGCGCAGATTGCCGGGTCGCTGGCGTTGTCCGGGGCGCAATATCGATTAGCAGGCCGCTCCCATAGACGCCTATCGGATGCGTTTCATCGCCAGTTCGTTGTCTTCAGCCAGTCCCCGACAAGCGCGGCGATGTCGTCCATATCGAGGCGGGCGTTTCTATTGATGTCTCCGGGAATATCCAGGCCGGGTAAAATTCCGTTCTGCGTCTGGTACGCGTAGTCCTGGGCGTCGATAATCCCGTCGTTGGTGAGGTCGGCCCGCAGGCTCCAGTTCGGTGGTGTCCTGCTCGCCTCGGCAGTTCCGCCATGGGCCCCCATATTTATGCGCACGTTGAACAGGCCCGGAGGCTCATCGCCTAACAAACTGCCCGGATTGCCCGCATCTATGCACGGGCTCGTAACGCCGTCATACAGCCAACTCTTGCTTTCCGGATCCCACCTGCCGGCCTGCGATTTCAGATGATAATCATGGGCATTCGGATCTGCAAAGCATGGGTCTGCTTCAATATTACCGGGCCCCAAATTGAACTCAATGGGTGAACCTTGCACATGAACGGGAGGTTCCCACCGGGTGTAGGAGATGTTCACTATGGCCCCAGTGCCCAAAGTAATTTCATCATTATATAGAATGCAATTCTCTATGCTCGTTGTCCCATCTTGGACTCTTATTCCTAACCCATCCCTGCTATTGGCAATCGTGCAGTTCTTGATCAGGCCGTGACAGCCATCGATAACGGGATAGAGTCCAATGCAGTAGAAGTAGTTGTTACTCGCAAAAAGACACTCGCTGATCAAACCATCACAAAATTGGACTACCGTGCCACATTTACCGCCATTGTCCAGAAACGTGCAGCGAGTGATTGTGGCATGTGTATGTGTGGTGATGGGAGGTTCCAGAAAGAGATCCTTGCCCCTGATAAAGCCATCTATGTTGAATCCTGCAAGTATGCAGCTTGGATTCTCGGTTCCGCGAAAAACCACTGCCGGATAGTACGAGTCATCGAAGTCGATGGTTGTTGAGGCAACAACGCACGGGTCTGCGGGGTCCGCGCTTGTGAGACTGATGTTCTTACCCAAGAAATTGATGCGTTCCTTGTACCGTCCCGGTAGGACAATGATACTGTCACCGTTGTAGGCCGAATCGATAGCCTTCTGAATGGTTGCGAAGGCTTCCTCCGGCGTCAAGCCGGTATTGCCGTCGTCGCCTTCATTCGCATCGACGTGATACGTGCGGTTCTCAGCCGTCTGATGTATCACTATTGTGTAGTCGGGGTATGCAGTCATCGGATCATCGGTCTTCAGGGTAAGCAGAACATCGCCGGCCCCTTCGCAGCGAAAAGTCACATTATCAATCAGCATACCGTCAAGCGAATGCGGCGGAGACGCGCCGTCGTCAAGGAGCCATTTGCTCATATCCGTCAGGTTCTTACCTGTAGAAAGACCGTATTCCGATAGAACCTCTTCTTCGCTCATATCCATCGCCTCGGCTATCTGCTCGATGTCAAGATACTCCGATGCCGTGCCTATGTATTCCAGGGTGTGTCCGTCGATCGAGCCGGGACCTTGAACGAATAAGAAACCCTCCAGAGGCGCCGCAGTAATACCGTCGCCCCAGATGCCGACCAGCACGGTATCCCCGCGATTGAGCGATATTCCGCTGTCCCCGGGCCATGCAGCCTCACCGTTAACCGATACCCATAGCTCGCCGTGTATCGGCAGGGCAAAACAGCACACCACCACCAAAGCGAAGGCCGTTTTCTTCATAACTCACCTCCAATGGGAAACGCTCAACCACTCCTGATTATCGGCGAGGCGCAAATCAACCGCTATGACATCCGGACATTTTTCTGTTGCTGTTTCCGATTGTCGCGCCGCACAGCATAGTTATACACCAAACGCACGGGCGAACTCAAGAGAAAAAGCCCGCAGGCCGGATCGATTTCCGGGCGGATTCAGCCTTTCTTGCGTAAAAAACGCACTTCTATGGCTGTTCGGGCTATGTGCTCGAACCGGACAAATCGGGCTTGTCTGCTACAGTTCCCAGCCTTTCCGGCTTGGCGGATTTATGAGTTGATTCGCCTCGGCGCTGTTGGCGAATCGCATATTTTCGCCGTCCCATTCGAGCTTCCGGCCGAGCAATTGCATTGCGATAATGCCGAGCCGGGCGAGTTCGGTCAGCGGTCCGCCGTAATCGAAATTCGAGCCGGCCTGTTTGCCGTTCTTTATTGCATCGAGCCAATCGGCGTGATGGCCTCGGACGCGGGGCAGCGTTTTTTCCGGCTGCTTGTAGGCCTTCATCTTCGCTTCGGGGACAATCCTCACGCCGCCGGCGCCGTGCGAGCCGTAGGTTATCGTTCCTTTATCTCCAAAGACGACGGCCCCGGTTTCCGGCGGCTTTCGTCCCGGCTCGAGATCGCTCGGCTGCGGAATCCGTTCTCTGCCGCTGTGCCAGAGCAGCTTGACCGGACCTCGCTTGTCCTTAGCCGCGAATTCGAACGTAATCACCGAGCCGTGCGGGAACGTGTCGGCGTGCTCCTTCGGGTCGTAGTCGTCGGACCGTGCTGTTACTGTCTTGGGCCAGCCCAAATCGAGGGCCCAGAATACCGGATCAACAACGTGACATATCCAGTCGCCTATAGTCCCCGACCCGAAGGGCATCCAGCCTCTCCATCGCCCCGGCAGGTACATCGGATTATACGGGCGAAACTGCGCCGGGCCCAGCCAGAGGTCCCAATCCAGTCCGGGCGGAACCTCGTGTTTCTCATCGCGTTTCGAGAGATTCCTCGCATTGGAATGATCGGCGCTGCAGGCGGCGTGAACCTCCGTTACGTTGCCTATTGCTCCGTCCCATATCCATTCGCAGAACGTGCGGATCGTATCGAACGAATGTCCCTGGTTGCCCAACTGGGTGACAACCTTATGCTTGCGCGCGGCTTTGATAAGTTCGCGAATCTCGTATATCGAGTGCGCCAATGGCTTCTCGCAATACACGTGCTTGCCTCGCCTTATAGCGTCCATAGCGGTTACCGCGTGAGTGTGGTCTGGGGTGGCCACTGTCACCGCGTCGATCTGCTTGTCCATCTCGTCGAGCATTTTTCGGAAATCGACGTATTTCTTGGCCTTGGGGAATCTGTCGTACTGTCCGCCTGCGCGCCTGTCGTCCACGTCGCAAAGGGCCACGATATTCTCGCCGGCGCAGCCGTTCACGCTGGCGCCGCCCTGGCCGCCGATGCCGATGCACGCGATATTCAGCTTGTCGCTCGGCGCCGTCTGCCCGGCGCCAAGGACATGACGCGGCACAATCGTAAAGGCCGCCGTCGCAGCGATACTGCTGCGTAGAAATCGACGTCTTGAAGTCTTATCATTGCTCTTGCTCATAGCCAAGAACCTCCGAATACCTGAGCCTGCGTCACCGTTTCTTGCGCCCGAGGCCCCGGTGTCGCTGCAAGGCCTCATTCGCCGATGGTAACATAACTCGATGCGCGTTTGCAACAAGTCTCTGGCTCTTTATTAAGGCCTCCAACCTGCTTGCCGAAGGAGGGCTAATTTTGTAAAATAGGGGCAGTGAATCATCGAAAAGACCATCTCAGAAAGAAAACAAGGGAGTTTATCTCTATGTGCAAGGCATGCCTGCGAATCGGCTGTGAATTTGGCGCGATACTTGCCGCAATTGCCTTCGCCGTCTCGGTGCAGGCTGCTGCGCCGGTCATTACAGCCGGGCAGATCGAGGCCGACTGGCTCACTCAGGATTCTCTCAGAAATGCCGCAACTTCCGCTGACGCTCAGAAAGTTACGCCGCAGCAGGATGCAATCGGGGCATGCGACGGAATCAAAAACGGCAAGTGGGGATTCCACACGGAAAACGAAAGCAACCCATGGTGGCAGATCGATCTTGGAGAGCCTGTAAGACTCGACAGGATAATCCTGTTCAATCGCACCGAATTGGCCGAGAGAAACTCGCGGATAATCGTTTTGCTCTCCGACGACGCCGGTAATTTCCGGCAGGTGTACCGGCATGACGGAACGACATTCTACGGCCACGCCGACGGCAAGCCCTTAACAGTCGGTCTTGAAGGGGCCGGGGCGAGGTACGTTCGCCTTCAACTGCCCGTAACGAGCTACTTTCATCTCGACGAAGTCGAGATATATGCAGTCGACAGGGACGACAACATAGCCCTCGGAAAATCCGCCACGCAGAGCAGCGTCAGCCAGTGGTCGGTCGCCCACGCTGTTGGAGCGGCGTCAAAGTCGTATTCGACGGCCAAAGTCGTCGAACGCGGATTACTGCTCGTCGAACGGTTTCGACAGGACGGCGTCGATGTTTCCGAACAGGAGCAAACGCTGCGGGACATCGACCGCCGATATGGCGCACTTGCCGATGATGCGGCCGAGCAGACCGGGCGAAAGCTCTATATAGAGGCCCGAGCAATCGTGCGAAAAATGGCGATGGCGAACCCGCTACTTGATTTCGACACGGTTCTGTTTGTAAAACGGGCGCCGCCGGCTTTCCCGCACATGTCCGATCAATACTACGGCTGGTGGTCGCGCCCGGGCGGAGGTATTTACCTGCTCGAAGGATTCAAGACAGAAACGCCGAGCCTTCGCTGCCTGACGGAGGACTTGCCGCCCGGCAGCTTTCTGCGGCCGGACATTTCCTACGACGGCGAGAAGGTGGTCTTTGCTTACTGCAGGTTCTACCACGAGACCCACGCCATGCAAAAGGCCGACAAGACCAAACTTCCGGAAGATGTCTTCTACAAGATATATGAAATGAACCTCGACGGCAGCGGCTGTCGAAAGCTCACCCACGGCAAGTACGACGATTTCGATGCCCGGTACCTGCCGGACGGCGATATTGTGTTTCTCTCCACTCGAAAGGGCCGGTCCATCCAACTCAGCAAGGCCGCCGCAACGGCCACTATGACAGCCGACCTGCCCGACAGCTATGTCCGCTGCGGGGGCGACAACTGGCGACCCGTGCCCGTATTCACGCTGCATCGAATCGACGGCAACGGGGGGAATATCCGACCCATCTCAGCCTTTGAGAACTTCGAATGGACGCCGTCAGTGGCTGCGGACGGGAGAATTCTGTATGCGAGATGGGACTACATCGACAGGTTCAACGGGCCGTTTATGAGTCTTTGGTCCGCAAACGCGACCGGGACTAATCCGCAACTGGTTTATGGCAACTTTACCACCAGGCCCCAGTGCGTCTTCGAAGCTCGCTCTGTACCGAACTCGCAGAAGCTCGTCTTTACCGCCGCCGCTCACCATTCAAATATGGGAGGCTCCATCGTTCTGCTGGATCGCACTAAGGGGACCGAATACGAACAGCCGCTCAAGAGACTGACCCCCGAAGTCTGCTTTCCTGAAACGGAAGGCTGGCCTGAGCATTACTACGCCAATCCTTATCCGCTCAGTGAAGAGTTTTTCCTCGTTGCCTGGAGCGACAAACCGCTGCCGCCCCACAGCTTCGTCACCACCGATGAAACCAATCCCGTCGCTCCATTGGGCATATATCTCTATGACGCCTTCGGCAACCTCGAATTGCTGCATCGCGATCCGGAAATCGCAAGCATGTATCCGATGCCCGTCCGGCAGCGCAGCAGGCCCCCCGCACATCCCGATACAGTTGACTGGGACGGTTCACAGGAGGGAGTATTCCTTGTACAGGATGTCTATAGAGGCCTGGCTGGTGTAGAGAGAAGCGCAATCAAGAGCCTGCGGATAATCGGAGTTCCCCCAAAGACACAACCCCACATGAATACGCCGAGGCTCGGCGTCTCAGCCGAAGACCCCGGCAAGTTCGTTTTGGGGACTGTTCCGGTTGAAACGGACGGCTCGGCGCATTTCCGTGTCCCCTCGGGAATCCCGGTTTTCTTCCAGGCGCTCGATTCCAAAGGCCTTGCTGTTCAGACGATGCGGACCCTTACATACGTCCAGCCGGGCCAGACCCTTTCCTGTATAGGCTGTCATGAGTCGCGGGAGCTGGCGCCTCCGGCCGGTGCCAGACCCATAGCCGCAACGCGAGAGCCTTCGCGAATCAAACCAGGACCTGAAGGGTCCTGGCCCCTGCGATTCGACCGCCTCGTTCAGCCGATCCTGGATAAGCACTGCATCGGTTGCCACAGTCGCGATTCCGGCAACGAGAAGGCCCTCGTATTCGACCTGTCCGCGGGCAAGTCATACGACAACCTGCTCCAATTTGCCGATAAAGACCTGCACAACCTTGTGTTTGAAAAAGACTATTCTCATCCGGGCCGATGCCCCGCAGCCAACAGCAAGCTGCTCGCTTTGCTGACCGGTCCCGAAGGTCACTACGATATCCGCCTTGACCGGGACAGTTTCAATCGCCTCGCAACCTGGATGGATACGTACGCGCAGAGGCTCGGCTTCTTCAGTGAGGACCAGGCCTCACAACTGCGAGACTTGCGCCGACAATGGGCGAGCCTCTTGATCGAGTAGTCGTCTGAATCGCTTTCTGATATTCCGGACCGTCTGATATGTACGCACTGATTGCAATGGCGATGGCGTTGGTTCTGCTGGTGATGCTGCTGCGACTGAAGCTCAAGCTGGGTCGGGCGATGCTCGTTGCGGCCGTGGCTCTGGCGATTCTCTTGCGGGTTAGCCCCGCCGAGTTCGCCGGCGCGGTTGCCTACGAATGGCGCAGCAAGCCGTTGACTCAGACCACCGGCTATCTCTTTGTCACGCTGACGGCGCTGGTATTGCTCGTAAATATGCTCGGTCTGGCCATGAAGCAGACAGGCGTATCGGCCCGGCTGGTCTCGGCCCTGCACGGCCTGTTCAGGAGCCGACGCCTGGCACTGGCGGCGATTCCGATGATGATGGGCATGCTCCCGACGCCGGGCGGAATCATGCTCTCGGCGCCGATGGTCCGCGACTTGGGCGATCATGTCGGCATAGACAGGGCGCACTCCGCGGCGATCAATTTCTTCTTTCGTCACCAGTGGGAGACAATCTGGCCGCTCTTTCCGTCCGTGCTCTTTATTCAGGGTATGCTGGGCGTATCGGCCTTGAGCTTAATTTCGCACAATGTAGCCATAATGCTTATGGGAACGCTCGGCGGCGCTGTCTTCCTGCTGCTTTGGGGCATTCCGCCCAGGAGTTCGCAGGCACAGCCCAAGGCAAAATTCCACCACGACCTGCGCGATTTCGCCCACGCCTTCTGGCCCATCGCAATGGTGGCCGCTCTCTATGCGGGAGTGAATCTGCCGCCCGCGGCAGGCCTGCTGCCGGCAATACTGATCTTCCTTCTGATCCACAAGGTCCCGTCGCGGCGGTGGGGCGCTATCTTCAAAGCGGCATTCGAAGGCGACTTCGTGATACTCATTTTCGGGGCTCTGGTCTTCAAATTGAATCTCGAAGCGGGCCTCGCCGTCGATTCGGCGGTCCGATTTCTCAGCGATATCAGCGTTCCGGGGTATCTGCTGTTGTTTTTTCTGCCGATGTTCGTCGGTGCACTGACGGGCCTGACCCTTGGAACCGTGGCGATAACCTTTCCGTTACTGATGCCCTTCATGCACGTCGGCGGCGAACTGAAGCTCGGCCTTGAGGTTCTGGCCTTCTCCGGCCTTATCTGCGGCCTGCTTATTACGCCCGTTCATTTGTGCCTGGCGCTGTCGGCGAGCTATTTCGAGACGTCACTATCGAAGATCATCCTTCGGGTGCTGGGCCCTGTTTTTTTTGTGGCCGGCGCCGGGGCACTGACGACGATATTTTTCGGATAGGCGCCGCTGCCAAATAGCTGCGTTGTCCCCGGCGGACCGAAAGCCTTATCTGCGATGAGACTGCATGTTGTCCTGCGTTTGGATTATAGCCTGACGCAGTTGCTCGGGGGGCAGCATCTCGACCTTGCCGTCCAGCCGCAACGCACAGCACAAGCCATCGTGAACGGCATTGGGCTCAAACACTATAATGTTCGAACCGGGCATATCGCCGCTCTGACCGGGAATGTAAATATATTCGCCGCCGTTCGGGTCGGGACAACGAAACATCCTCGAATTGCCGCTCCACTGCCGAAGCTCCTCGTCGGATTCCGGAAATCCCTCGTTACTCATGGCGTATATCTGCAGGTTCTGCCCGATAATCCGCAGATTTGTCAGGCACGCGATGCGAAGAGCGTCGCGTCTGGCGCCTATCATCGCGCCGGTGTATTGGTTCGTTGCCTGACCAAGCCCCTTGACGACAAACCAGCACGCCAGCACCAGCAGGCCCAGTACCGCTACACCGAAGACAACATTGATAACCGTTCCGCCTGCCCGCTTCGCTGCCAAAGGTCGGCGTTTTCTCTCGGTGTTGTTCGCCTTTGCCTTTTCCATATCTGTTTTGGACGGGCAAGTCCGAGCTACGAGCCGGATTTTTGCTGGAGTTTCTCGACGTACGACCCGAGAAAACGCTTGAAGAATTCGACGGCTTCGGGATCGCTCGCATTTCCTCCCAGCGCGTGCTTGCCCCAGGCTCCCCCGCCGAGGGCATAATAGCCGACGGCGCCGCCGCCGACAGCGATAAGTCCGATCGCCATACCTCCGAATGCCAGCAGGCCCACGGCCATGCCTCCGAATACCGCCAGGCCCGCCGCCAGTCCTCCAAGGCTCAGGATTCCGAGCGAGACGCCGCCGATAGCCAGTCCTCCGACCGCAATGTTGCCGATTGCGATGATGCCTTTGGCCACGCGCAGCCTGCCCGTGACCGGGTCGATCCCCATGCCATATACGATGTGCACCATGGGAAGCCCGAAAAGCTCTCTCTTTGAACGGTACTCATAGCACAGTCCCGCCAGGCCCACCTTGCCCGCTGCGTAGCCGCAGTGCGGACACATCAGGGCTTTGTCTGATATCTCTTTGCCGCATTCCGGACAATTCACAAGCGCCATAGCAAAACTCCTTAAACCTCTACTCCGCTGATTATAACTCGCATGCCTGGCGGAACAAAGGAGAAAATACTCGAATAGCCTGTCGATTATGTATTGCTCGAGTATCGCTTTGACGCCCGGTTTCGGCGCTTGCAAACAGCACGTTTGGACGCTATTATTGCTGAGCTGACAGGTCCGAACGTGATTGGGCCGCTTGTGAGCGGCAGAGAAACAGGGGTGTTCTTGGAAAAGCACGCAGAGAAAGAGATTCGGCTGACCAGAATCCAGAAGCTCGTCGGCGAAAGGATGCTTAGGTCCAAGCGCAACAAGCCCTGTTTCTACCTCAGATCCAGGGCCGATATGACCGAGTTGATGGGTCTTCGCCGCAAACTCGGCAAATCACTGGGCGTCAGGATAACCAGCAACACCTTCTTTATTCGCACCCTCGCACTGGCGGCGGTCGAATTCCCTATCATGCTCGGCAGGTTCGAGGGTGATCGCATAGTCATCCCGACGGCGGTCAACGTCGGTTTTGCCGTGAACAGTCCGCATGGCCTGGTCGTTCCGGTGATAAGGGATGCGGACAAGAAGACTCTGGCCGAGATAGCCGGCCTTGATATATTGCTCACCGACAAGGCCCGGCACAATAAGCTGACTCTGAGCGATATGGAGGGTGAGACGATAGCCCTGAGCAATCTTGGCGCCTACGGCATTGATTCTTTCATCGGTATCGCGCCGCCGCCGACCAGCGTTATCCTATCGACCGGAAACGTGGTCAGGGCGATTGTTCCTGATGGCGACGGCGGGCGGATGCGAAAGGTTGCAGAGCTTTCGCTGGCCGTTGATCAAAGGGTAATCGATCCGGCCGCCGCGGCGCGATGCATGGATTTGATTGTGGAGCAGTTGGAGAACCCGCAACGCTTGATTTGATTTGGAGAAAGTGAAATGAACAGGCATCCCGTACTTATCTTACTATTCGTTGTTATTGTAACCGGTCCGGCTATGCCGGCCTTTGCTCAGAAAGCGCCGGCTTCGCACGAGGTCGAGCAGCTCTGGCCCGGCGGCGCCCCCGGGGCGAAAGGAGAAGCGGAAGGCGACAAACCGAAACTGACCATATACCTGCCTCCCGAAGCAAAGGCCAACGGCGCTGCCATAGTTATTTGTCCCGGCGGCGGATACGGGGCCCTGGCAATGGACCACGAAGGCCATCAAATAGCAGCGTGGCTCAATTCGTTCGGCGTGGCAGGGTTTATTCTCGAATATCGCCATCGCAACAGCGGAGCGGGCTACGGGCATCCGGCGCCGCTGCTCGACGCCCAGCGGGCAATCCGAATGGTTCGCGCCCGTTCGAGCGAGTGGGGGGTTGACCCCAATCGAATAGGGATCCTGGGCTTTTCCGCCGGAGGACATCTGGCCTCGACCGCGGGAACTCATTTCGACATGGGCGACCAACAGGCGAAGGACCCGATTGACAGGGCAAGCTGCCGTCCGGATTTCATGGTGCTGATCTATCCGGTAATCTCGCTTGTCGAATCGTTCACGCATACCGGTTCGAGGGACAATCTCCTCGGACGACAGGCTGAGCAGAAAATGCTGGACCTTTTTTCGAACGAAAAGCAGGTAACAGCTAAAACGCCGCCCGCTTTTCTCGTACATACGTGGGAGGACAACGGCGTTCCTGCTGAGAACAGCGTTTACTTTTACCTCGCCCTGCGCAGAGCCAAAGTTCCCGCTGAGCTGCATCTCTACCAGAAAGGCGGACACGGATTCGGCCTCGGCAAGGGTGTCCCGGGCACGTCGAGCTGGCCTGACCGCTGCAGGGATTGGATGCAGGCGACGGCGCTGCTGGAGAAGAAGGCGAAGTGACAGGCCTTTCAGTCAACTGACGGCTGATTCGGCGGCAATTCCTGGTTGACCGGCGGCGTTGTCTTGATTTCGCCGGGCGGCCTGTGGATATTCGGGGCCTGCACAGGCTTGATTTGCGGCGTCGGCCTTGGCTCGGTCGAAGCTGAGTTTTGCGGCGCCTTCTCCACTGGTCTTGGCGGGGCGGGATTCTGAACGGGCCGAATCTCGATGGGAGCCTGATTTCGATTCACGGGGGGCTTTACGGGTATTGGATTCACCAGTCGAGGCTGCTGGTGATTCTGCAGCGGGATGGGCCTGACCTGGACCGGAGGCTGGGGTCGAGCCACATTGTTGCGGCCTGGCTGAACCGGCACAGGGGTGGACGGCTGCACATTCCCCGGCGGAACCGGAGTACTGTTTGTAACCGGCCTTTGTTGAACTCCTTTTGCGGCGTTTGGCGGCATCGCGGGTTGAGTGGGGCTTTGTGGAGCGGGGGCGTGAACACTTCTGACCGGCACGGGCGCCTGCAAGCCATTCGTATCGGCTGCCCGGGACTTTGGCTGCGAGGGCGTCTGCGAATTGTGCCGGGGCGTCTGCGCTTGAGGTCGGTATTCGTATGTGCTGCTGAGCCTTTGCTTTGGCTGAGGCGCCGGCTGGGCCTGGGGCCGGGCGGCCTGGTTCGGCTCGATTGAGCGGATAGGCTGCTGCGGGCGCGGCGGTTGAACCTCGGGCGTTTTGGGCTTATCCTGCCGAGCCTGAGCCGCCGAGACCGGTTCGGCTTTGGAGGCCTCAATCGGTTCGGGCGATTGGCTGCGAATGAACTCGGCCACTTTCCGGTAGTCTTCGGCGCCGTGACAACTCTGCTCGTATTCGAAGATCGTCTTTCCGTAACTCGGCGCCTCGGCCAGCTTGATATTCCTGCGAATAAACGTCGGCAGGATTCTCGCATTTGCCCACGCACAATTCGTGCCGCGGGCCTTGCTCAGGAACTGTTCGATGTCGGCCCTGACTTCGCTCGGAAGCGAGGCGCGCGTATCGAACATGCAAAGCAAAACGCCTTCGACCTTGAGGTCTGGATTGATTCTCTTGTTGACAAGCTCGACCGTCTGCAGAAGTTTTCCGAATCCCTGCAGCGCAAGGAAGTGAGGCTGAAGCGGTATCAAGACCTCCTGTGCCGCGGCCAGTGCGTTGAGCGTCAGAAGGCCCAGCGAGGGCGGGCAGTCCATCAGGCAGTAGTCGAATTTGTCTTCGACCTTCTCGAGCGCCTCTCTGAGAATTATTTCCCTGCCGACCACGCTGACAAGCTCGGTCTCGGCTCCGACGAGATCGATATTTGCCGGCAGCAGCCAGAGATTCAAACGCGTCAAAAGTATCTGCGAGGCCACATCCGCCGATTGTGTCAATACTTTATACGCGCCGGTATCGGTTGTCTGTGGCTCAAGGCCGAAGTGAATGGTCAAATGGGCCTGGGGGTCCAGGTCGATGGTCAGCACCCTCGATCCCATGGCGGCAAGCGCCGCTGCCGTATTCGCCACTGTAGTGGTCTTGCCGACGCCGCCTTTTTGATTCAGTACTGCGATTGTTCTCATGTTGTCGTCTTCCTTGACCCTTTCTCCATGCCTGCAGCGGCACTATCCGCCGCTGCGATCACGGGTGAACCCGACGCCGCCGATTACCGGTCATGCCCCGCAAGCTTTCGCAAAACGGCATCGAGCACGCCGTTTACAAAACCCGGAGACTTCTCCGTGCTGAATTTTTTGGCAAGCTCGATGGCCTCGTTTATCACAACCTTGGGCGGGATATCCCCGCAGCAGGTCAGTTGATAAACCGAGAGCCTCAAAATACTCTTGTCAACAGGAGAGAGCCTGGCAAACTGCCATTTGATCGTCGAGGCTATGATAAGCTCGTCGCATTGCGAGAGATTATCCCACGTTCCTTTGGTCCACTCAGTCGCCTGCTTTCGCACAAATTCGTCACCTTCCATTTCGGCGAAGAACTCGCCCAGGAACTCGAACACATCCGCGCCCTGCACATCGATCTGATACAGGGCCTGCATTGCGAGTTCTCTGGCTCTTGTTCTTCTGTCCACGCGACGAGCCTCTTTATTCAATTGACAATTGACAACTTCCTGTGCGTCACGCGCATCGCCCTGCGATCAATCGTGAATTTGCCCCATCAAGTCGGCCATTTCCATAGCCGTAAGCGCCGCGTCGGCGCCGGCATTGCCCATCTTGGTGCCCGCCCGCTCTACGGCCTGTTCGATCGTCTCGCAAGTCAGAACGCCGAATGCCGCCGGGATGCTGCAATCGTAGTTGATTTGCCCGATGCCGCGGACAACCTGCTGGCATACGTAGTCGTAGTGCGCCGTCTGGCCGCGTATGACCGCGCCCAGACAGAGGATCGCAGCGTACTTGCCGCTGGAAGCGAGTTTCTTGGCGGCGTGAGTTATTTCGCAGGCGCCCGGCACCCATACGACATTTATCTGTTCGTCCGCGGCGCCGTGACGCTGCAGACAGTCTATCGCTCCGACGAGCAGTTTCGAAGTAATGAATTCGTTGAACCTGCTGACGACGATTGCGTACTTGCCCTTGCCGGCTGTTATCTGGCCTTTCATTTCTTTGATCATAGTACAGCTTCTCCAACATCTGTCTGTGCGAGGCTCGATTTGCCCCAACCGCTGTATTATAAGACTATCAGTGACTGCTTTCCACAAAAACAATGACTTCGCTCGCACCGGCAAAGACAATCGACCCGCCGCAGTCATGGTAAGCCTTGTTTCTGCAAGGACTTATGTGGCGCATTTCCGCCGAAATTTTACAGCCGGCATAAACGCGATGTAACCGCCCGAAATTGCTAACGCCGTCGTATTGCCAAGGCGATAAATTCTCCTGGGTGGTCTTTGTTTATCAATAAAGGCTGAAGATGATTTTCGATGACATGGAATTTGGCTCTTACGACAATGCCGAACGCAAGGCTCGAAAAGCCTTCGAACTCTACGAAGACGGCAAGATGAACCAGGCCCTCGACGAACTCGAAGCGGCCCTCGAGATAAATCCCTCCAACGGTTCGTGGCACTTCAATAAGGCGCTTACTCTCGATGCCATCAACAAGTTTGACGAGGCCATACACGAATTCGAACTTGCCCTGCAGTCCAATCCGGACGATCCGGAAATACTGAATTCCCTGGCCGTCGATTACACGCGCATAGGCCTCTACGATCTCGCTATCGAGACATTCGAGCATATCGAACAACTCGACCACGAATTCGAGCCCTGCTACTGCAATCGAATCATTACTTATACCGAGATGGGCAAGCACGATTTGGCAGAGCAGATGTTCTATCTTGCCCAGCAGATCAAGCCCGACTGTGCGCTGTGTTATTACAATATCGGCAACAGTCTTTTCGCTCGTCGCGAGTACAAAAGGGCGGTTAGCTGCTGGCTTGAGACTGCCAAGCTTGAGCCGAGCCATCCTCAGATAGACTATCGAATCGCTCAGGCATATTGGTCCGACGGCGATCTTGAAAAAAGCAGAGAGCACTTCCTCGCTGAGTTGCGGACTAATCCCGGGGATATCGACGTGATTCTCGATTTCGGTTTATTTCTGCTCGAAACCGGGGATATCGAATCGGCAAAGGAAAAGTTCAATCGCATTCTCGAGCTCGACCCCGATTACGCATCGGCCATGTTCTATCTCGGAGAAATCGCCTTCGAGAAAGGCGATTACGATCGCGCCGTCGAACTTTTCGACCAGACGATCGAGATCGACGATACGCTCGCGGGCCCGGCTTACAGGCTGGCCCAGCACGCCATAATGAACGGCCAGGACGTCAAGGCGCAGGCTTACCTGGCCTCTGAATTGAGGCTCGATCCCGAATCCGCCGAGACGTTGGTCTCAATGGCCTCGATGTTCCTGGTTATCGGCGATATGAATTATGCAACGCACTGCCTGCTCAGGGCCGTGGACATCGACAACACCGCCGCAGAGGCCTACTACTATCTCGGAATCGTCAGTGCTATGCAGGGAATGAATGCCGATGCCGTGCGATTCTTCGCGCACTGCCTTGATGTTGAGCCTGAGCACGCAGGGGCCTTACGCGATTCCGCTGCGGTTTACCTCGCTATGGGCAGCCTTGCCAAGGCGAAAGAAAGGATCGAAGAGGCATCGACCCTGGCTGAAAAAGACCCACAGTTCAGGGCGGTAGCGCGTGCCGTCCGAAGGGCCGGATTCCGCCGGCGAGTAGAGGATTTCATCCGGCGACTGCGCCCCTGAATTCGTCAAATCGGCTTTCCCCGGCATCAGTCATCAATTCTCACCCGCAGCAAAAGAATTTGCAAAAAACCACCCGATGCACTATCCTTACGAAATGCCGGGCCGAGTGGCGGAATGGCAGACGCTGGGGACTTAAAATCCCCTGCCCGCAAGGGCGTGTGGGTTCGAATCCCACCTCGGCTAATGATTCTTGAATGTCGGGATGCTGTCCGTTCGAACCGTGGAGCTGTCGTCGCTTAGCGTTGCCGGCTTGGCCCTGCGGCGTGGGCTAAGCAGTGAGAACAACTTAATCTCATACGGTAAGGAAATGCAATTGCGGTCTATAGTCTTTTCAGCCGCCTGTCTGATTTTGATATTGATTCTTAGTGTTTCGGTATTCGGCGCCGGGGCCGGTGCCGATGCGCCGGGGCCCTGGCCTCAATTTCGCGGTCCCAATGGTCTCGGCGTCTCGCCCGAGCCCAATTTGCCTGCGGTATGGGACAAGACCGGCCGAAACATCAAGTGGAAGACAAAAGTCCCCGGCGTTGGCAACTCGTCGCCTGTTGTCAGCAACGGCTGCGTTATTCTAACCACAGCCTACGACAGCCTTAGAGCCAGAACCCTGCACAGGGGCATAACGACCGCCGCCGGTCTGCTTACGCTGTTTTTTCTCGGCATCTCTCTCGGCGGGCTCGTTTTAAGGTGCAGGCGGGCCGTTCGCAGCGGCAATAAGATTCGCGAAGGCCTGCGCAGCGGATGGTTCAATACCGTTTTCGCCGCAATAACTACCGGTGTATTTCTGTTCTTTGCGCTGCTGACCACGATTTGGCGGGAGCAATCCGGAGCAGTTCTCTCCAAAATCGGACTTGCCTTGGCCTCGATGGGCCTGCCGGATATGGAGCACCTGTACTCGATGGATACGGGCGTGCATGCGGCTGCATGGCTCACGGCAGGCGGAATTGCCATACTCGGCCTGGCGGTCGCTGTCGGCCGAATAAAAGCACACTCGGTCTGGCGCATAATCGGCGCAGGAACTGTCCTGGTCTTGTCGAAATACCTTATCAACCATACGCCTCTTGACCAGTGGAGCGAGAAGATCAAATGGTGCGAGAAGCTGATCTTCATGCTGCCGGCCCAGATAGTCGCGCTTTGGCATTTAGTCAACTACCTCGATGTCGCCTTCAAGCCGCCGGCGCAGCAGGACGAAGGCGAAGCACCTCCGGCTGCCTCCAAAATTAAGGCGGCTGCGGACAAATTAAACCGGCTCGAAATTCGCTGCATCCATAAAAATCTTTTGAGTTTCGGGGGCTTCTCTGCTGCTTTTACCGCCTTACTGCTGACAGTACTGTCACTGCTCGTATTCATCCCCGTCAATTTTCTTGACGCTGCATTGGGTATGAGGCGAGTCGTTGTCTGTTTCGAAGCGGCCACCGGAAAACCGCTCTGGGAGACAACCGCATTCGTTGCGCCCGCCGAGCGAAAGCACAGCGATACCACATACGCCACCCCCACCGTCGCCGCCGACGGAACACATATAATCGCATATTTCGGCGTTGGTGTCGCATGCCTGGATTATCAGGGCGGGATAATCTGGAAGAAAGACGATCCCGATTACGTACGAAATACCAGGTACGGCGCATCAAGCTCTCCCTTGATAGTCGGCGATACGGCGATTGTCGTACAGCAGGCCGAGTACGGGAGCAACCGCCCGACCTGGATAGCCGCCTTCGATTTATCAACAGGCAACGCGGTCTGGAAAATACACCCGCAAAGCGTCCGCGAGGGCTATTCCTCGCCCGCCGTCTTTCAGAACCAGTTGATACTCGTGGGCTGGGCGCGAATGGCCGCATTCGACGTTCGCAGCGGACTTTCGCTCTGGACGAAAGCATTGCCGACCCAGCAGGTCATCGCGACTCCGCTGGTATTCGGCGATCTGCTCTGCCTGGCTGCAGGAACCTGGGGCCCGGATCGAACCATGATGATGCGGCTGGACAACTCGAATCGGCCGGGACCGCCCGAATTGCTCTGGGAATCCGAACTGGATACTCCCGGAGATGCTTCGCCGGTTATTCACAATAGCAGGCTGTACACTGTCAGCGAGAAGAAGGGTAAGATCACCTGTTTTGACATGCTCACAGGCGAAGTCCTGTGGAACGAGCGAATCAAGGGAACCAGATTTTCGTCCTCCCCGGTTGTCGGCGACGGAAAGCTCTATGTCTGTAACACAAAGGGATTGACAACCGTCCTTGCGGCGGACGATCAATTCAAAGTCATCGCCGAGAATGACCTTCCCGGCTCTTGCTTCGCCTCTGCCGCCGTTGGCTATGGCTGCATATTCATGCGTGTCGAAGACCACCTCTACTGCATCGGCAATTAAGCCCGTTGAGACTGCAGGAGTAATCTGCAAACTCGTCAATTCGAAGTTTTTGCCTGAAAAACGCCGCAAAACCGGTCGTTGCTCAATTCCGCCTTTACATCGCCGTCAAAACCCTATACAATAGCCCCCGATAAATGCGTGCTCATCGATACTTTCCGAGCACTCGTATCGGAGATAGATAATGCCTGATAAGAACCATAAGCTTGCTGATACAGGAAAACCCAATCTATACCGGGAGATGTTTCCCTATTCAGAGTTTCCCAGAGTCGTATTTGGAGGCAGGAAGGTCGAACACGAGCTCCCGGACGATATTTGGATCACCGACACGACATTCCGCGACGGCCAGCAGGCCCGCCCGCCATATACCCCGGAACAAATACTGCGGATATACGACCTGCTGCACGAGATTGACGGTGGAACCGGCCTGATTCGCCAGTGTGAGTTCTTTTTGTACTCGGAACGTGACAGAAAGGCCGTCGAACTGTGCAAAGAGCGAGGCTACGAATATCCGGAGATTACCGGCTGGATACGGGCTGTGGCGTCGGATTTTCGCCTCGTATCTCAAATGGGACTCAGCGAAACGGGCATTCTGACCTCGGCGAGTGATTATCATATATTCCTGAAGTTGCGAAAGACCAGGGCCCAGGCCATGGCAGCCTATCTCGAAGTCGTCGAGGCCGCCCTGGATCAAGGTGTTATTCCTCGATGCCACTTCGAAGACGTTACAAGGGCCGACTATGAAGGCTTCGTGCTGCCCTTCGCAGCAGCCTTAATGAAGCTCTCTAAAAAGCATGGCAAGCCCGTCAAGATACGCCTGTGTGATACGCTTGGGTTTGGTCTGCCCTGGGCAGAATCCGCATTGCCAAGGAGCGTCCCAAAACTAATTCATGGGCTAAGGAAAGTCGGAGTCCCGGCAGAACAAATCGAATGGCACGGCCACAATGATTTCCACAAGGTCCTGATTAACGGAGCAACCGCCTGGCTGTACGGGTGCTGCGCCGTCAATTCCGCAATCTTCGGTCTGGGCGAGAGGACTGGAAATCCGCCTCTCGAGGCCCTCGTTGTCGAGCATGCCCAGTTGAAGGGAATCTCGAAAGACGTCAATTATGCGGCGATTACCGAACTGGCTGAATACGCAAGAAAAGAACTCGGTTTCGATATTCCGCACAACTATCCGCTTGTCGGAAGGGATTTCAACGTTACCAGGGCCGGCATACATGCAGACGGCCTGCTGAAGAACGAGGAAATATACAACTGCTTCGATACGAAGAAACTGCTCAACCGTCCTGCGGGGGTCGCTATCACCGACAAGACCGGCGCCGCAGGCATTAAGCACTGGGTCGAGTCGCAGTACCAGATTCAAATCCCCAAACACGATCGACGCATAATCAAAATAAAGGACAAGATCGACGCCGAATACGCCGCCGACAGGGTCTCTTCGATATCCGACGAGGAAATGTTCGAGTGGACAAAGCAGGCCTTCGGCAATGATCTGCCGCCCGCACGACGGGATTGAGGCAGCAAGTGGAGATGTCATATTTGGACGCTACAGAAAAACTGCAACGTGACACTGCCGGTGCGCACATCAAAGCCGTACTCTTCGATCTGGGCGACACTCTTCTGGATTTCGGGAAAATACAAGTCGCTAAGATCTTCGCCGAAGGCGCCGCCTTGACATATGATTATCTCAAGAGTCTGGGCCAGCCGGTCGGCAGCCGCGGGTGGTACTTCCTGAAGTATCTGGCCAGATTGCGGCTGCGCCGCACCTTTAACGTCCTGAGAGGACGGGATTTCGACGCCCTCGCCTCCTTAAGAGAGGTCGGCACAAAGGAGGGCTTGAAGCTGACCGATGAGCAGTGGAGGCAGGTTGCATGGCTGTGGTATGAGCCGCTCACTGGGATCGGGTGCGCCGAGCCGGACATCGTCGAGACCTTAACCGCACTGAGAGACTCCGGTCTCAAGCTTGGCATCCTCTCGAATACTTTTGTCCACGGCTCCTCGCTCGATAAGCATCTCGAGCAATTGGGCATACTGGAATTCTTCTCGCCTCGGGTCTATTCATACGAATTTCCCTTTCGCAAGCCTGACCATCGCATTTTCGCTGCTGCCTGCGAGCGGATATCCGAGGCGCCGGAGAATATACTGTTTGTAGGCGACCTCATCGGCAAGGATATCAAACCCGCGCTGAAGTGCGGGATGTTCGCCGCTTTGAAAGAGGCGCACTCCAATGTCGGTAAGCGACTGCCCCCGGGCGCACACCGGATAGCCCGGATTTCCGAACTGCCGGGCCTGATTAGGAAACTGAATGCCGGGTCCGCCGGCAAGCATTGTTCAACTCAATAGTGAAGTATCTTATGCGAGAACCTTCAAATGAATACGCCGAAACAAGATGCCGCCGCCTTCCAGAAATGCATCAATCCTGATTGCGGCGCCGAACTCGACTGCGCGTCCGTGACCGGCGGGTTCAAGTGCCCGCAGTGCGGAGACATGCTCGATGTGCGCTACGACTGGGACAGAGTCGAGGTTCCGGATAAACTGAGTGACATTTCCCGCCGATGGGCAACCAGGGATAATCCTCTCGATTTCTCGGGGGTCTGGAGATTTCGCAACCTGCTCAACTTCTGCGACGACAGGTATAAAGTGACAATCGGAGAGGGCCAGACTATCCTCCAGCGCAATGACGCCGTTGCCAAATATGTTGACACCAGGCCCGGTCGGCTGTTTCTGCAATACGAAGGGCTCAATCCGTCGGGGTCTTTCAAGGATAACGGAATGACCGCAGCCTTCAGTCATGCCGGAATGGTCGGCGCCAAGTCGAGCGCCTGTGCATCGACGGGCAATACATCGGCGTCGGTGGCGTTGTACGCCCATAGCTGCGGCCTGAAGTGCACCGTCTTTATCGGTTCCGGCAGAATCGCGTTCGGAAAGCTCAGCCAGGCCATGGACTACGGCGCGCAGACGATTCAGATTCAGGGCGATTTCGACGACTGCATGAAACAGGTCCAGGATGTTTGCATAAGGCTGGGATTATACCTGCTCAATTCGCTGAACCCGTATCGGCTGGAAGGCCAGAAGACGATAATGTATCGAATCATCGAACAGTTGGGCTGGGATGTCCCCGACTGGATCGTCGTGCCCGGCGGCAACCTCGGCAATTCCAGCGCGTTCGGCAAGGCCTTTGCCGAACTGAAGGAACTCGGCCTGATAAATCGCATCCCCCGAATGGCGATCATCAACGCTACAGGCGCCGATACGCTCTGCGACCTGGTCAACAATAAGAATCTCGTCTGGAATCAGGGCAGGGTCGATCAGAAGATTATAGACGATTACTACGCCGACTTGACGGCTCGCAATTTCTCGCCGCACACCTGCGCCTCGGCCATAGAAATATCCAGGCCGGTCAACCTGAAAAAATGCCTCAGGGCGATCGATATCTGCGACGGCGTTGTCCGAGCGGTTACCGACGAGGAAATCTGCGATGCAAAGGCGGTCATCGGCGCCGGCGGGCTTGGCTGCGAACCGGCCTCGGCCGCGACCATAGCGGGGCTCAAGCATTTGCGGGCCGAGGGAGTAATCGCCGCCGACGAACGGGTAGCCTGCGTGCTGACCGGGCATCCGCTCAAAGACTCCAACCTGACCGTCAACTACCACAAGGACAGGCAAGGCCAATTCAGCAATCCGCCCATCGAGGCCCCCAACGACCTCGAAGAAATAATCAGGCTGATTCGGTCATAGCCCGCATCGCTTTGGCGTAGTGGTCGGCCAGATTGCGCCGCTTATCCAAGATAGACGCCCTCCTGCGTATCGCCGAGAAGGCTTCTGCGGACTTTGCGCCGGCTTCACCGCCCAGATACGCGGTCACCAGAAGGTTCTTGTGCGCCTCGTCGAAGTAGTTGCCCGACATGCTCCAGTAAAGGGCGGCGAGGTCCATCAGCTTCTTTTTCGCACTTTTTACATTTTGCAGCATTCGGTGCAGGTCGATAACGCTGAGGCGGCAGTCTCCGTCCAGGCTGTCCTCCTGGATGAAGTAATGCCAGATATAGAGATCCTGCAGCGAGATATTCGCATCGTGCGCCCGCCTGGCAAGCAGGGCCGTTGCCCTTATGATCTTTTCCTGCGCGGCTCTGTCGAGCGACTGCCACTTCGCGATGACGAAATCCAGCAGGCACGTCGCATTTAACTGCTCGGTTATGACGAACGACCTGCTCTCGATTCCGAGCGCCGTTCGCTCGCCCATGCAGACCGGCCTGTACGTCTCGATGCCGGTTTCGAGCAGCAAGTTGGCATTGGCCCATTCGACCTTTGCCTGTGAAGTGGGTCCGCCGAAGGTCAGCCAGGCCCCGAGTATGTCTTTGAGATGGGAGCGATTGAAGCGTTTGATGTAAAACACTTTGCCGGCCTCTTCCCGGCCGAGCTTAATCCTGTAAACGCTCCTGCGCCGGTTGCTGCCTATCTTCTCGCCGCCGGGGTAATCGAAAAAATCATCGAACGACTCGAAGCCGGCGCCGCTGAAAAACTCACGCCAAGATTCTGCAAAGACAACTCTTTCCACCGAACAGACTTTCCTTTGACTCAGCTTCTTCAATCATCGGGAGATTCGATACTGTTGCAAGTGTATCACGTCGCGCGCGCGGCGCACAGCATTTTCTCTATTGAGCAGGCTCGGTCAGGTAGTATCGGATGACTTCGGCCAAATCGCGGTAGTTCACCGTTCCGCCCATAGTCACATCCGCGCCGCCGCACCAGTCCGGCTGCGAACAATCCTCGTTCATCCAGTATTCGGCTGCTGCCGCGAAGTCGGCGAAGGTGACACTCCCGCTGGCGTCGAAATCGACGGTGAACAGTCGGCTGGTTTCGGTGTCTTCGCGGTACTCCCAGACGCAGATGCCTTTTGGCAGATTTGCTGCGATATTCGGGCCGTAGCGAATCAGGTAGGAGTTTTTCTGAGGCGCAGAGACCCCCGATGTCTTGCCCAGGCCCCGATTCACGTCCCACGAGTCGTCCATCGCGAATTTATATTCGACGCTCGTCGGCTCCGGGATATTCGCGACCCATCGCCAGGTGTAGTCATCGACGAGCGTCATCCGGTTGGCCGAGCTGAAATACCAGTTCGTTCCGAATATCTCTTCGCTGCTGCCCGGCACATAAACCGCAGAATATTTGCTCTGACAGCCGAACCGGTTGGGAAAGCCGTACCAGTAGCAGTATCCCTCGCCCGGGGCGCTGAGGGTGACATCGCCTTCGGAGTCCGAGACGACATCGCCGGGCTTATCCCCCGGTCCCCAGGCGACGGCGGTGTACCTGTAGTTGGGATTCAGCCTTACGGAGGCGGAGCTTGTGCCGCCGGCGCTATTGAAGCAGCCCAGAACGCCGGCGTTGTTGTCGAATATGATCAAGTCCGTTCTCTTGTAGATGGTCCTGGTGCCGTTGAAGTCGTACCCTGTGCGCGCCGCCAGGGCTCTCCTTATATGGGGCCGAAGCCAGTCGTTGAACCAGTCGCTCCAGAATACGCACGGTATCGGCGTAATATACATTATGAATCCGTAGGCCCGCGACTTGTGCCATATCCCGTCCGTGTCGTGATTTGCGACGAAGCTGACGCCCTTATCCGAGATGAGCCCGGCCTCGTCCAGGGCGTCGGCGTTACCCTTCATCGCTTCATAGAGAGGGAAGTCGAAGGCATAGTTCCCCGTCGCCCACATCCAGTTTTGGATATTGTCCTTGCTGTCCCAGTACTCGCCGATACAGCTTCCCACCGTCCCGAACGCCGCCGACATTTCCCACTTGAAGTGCTTGACCGCGTCCAGCCGAAACCCCGATACGTTACCTACCGTATCCCTCATCCACCGTGCCCACTCCAATTGCCCGTCGAACATCCACGAAGAATTGTGGCAGACATCCTCCATGCCGATATAGTCCTGTCCGTTGCACAGGTCGCAGTCGTCGGGCCAGCCTCCGTGAAAGTCCATGCACCCCTTCCAGAATCTGTCGTGGACGTATTGAAAGGCCTGCGGATACCACTGCCCGTCGCCCGGGTCCTGGCACCAGCCTTCGGCGCCGGTCATGTGGTTGGCGACCAGGTCCAGAAGCACGTTCCCGCACGCCGCCGCTGCCGCCTGAAGTTCCGAAAGGCTGCCGAACCGCGTCTCGACCGTGCCTTTCTGGTCGTAATTGCCGAGGTCGTAGTTGTCGTAGAGGTCGTAGCCCATCGAGTAGCCGCCCGCGGCCCCCTTGGTCGGAGGCGGGAACCAGAAATGGCTGAAGCCCGCCGATTTGAGTCCCGGCGCCTCGTCGCGAATCCTGTCCCACCAGATCCCGCCTGTGGGCACGTCCCAGTAGAACGTCTGGAAGATGACGCTGCCCGGCCCCAGAGGGTCGCCGCCCGCTTCCAATATGCCCGCCGAGACGGCAAGTATCGTCACGAACGGCAACAAGATAGAACTGAACTTCTTCATCGGTCCCTTCCACCTGGCCATGTAACTGTAATTATAGTATATCAAATCTCGGCCCCGAAATCAATCTTCGAAATGGCGTCGCCTACCCACCTGTCCGCATGCGGATTCTCTGTGAATTGGATGGTCGAGATGTTGTTAGACCGCTTCTAACCGGCAAGGCCTGAGATTACGAACCCGATGGTAAGCGTCGCAGAGCCGATTGTGTGGACCAGGACGGTGATCCGGCTTGCCTTGAATTGGCCCGGCCTGGCGAGGTCTTCGGCGTTAACGGCCTTGAGGACGGCGACGGCGGCAGGGAGCGTCAGCAGGTACAGTAGGCCGGAATAGAACATGGGCTTATAGATCGCCGCCGCTACGACCGCGATGACAAAGCTGGCGGCCAGTGCGATTCGGTATATCCACGCCGACGCCGCCACGCCGAAGACGACGACGAGCGTCCGCTTGTTCACGGCGGCGTCCGCCGTGACATCGGGGAACTCATTGACCAGAATCACAAGGAAAATCAATATCCCGACCAGAATCCCGGGCACTAAAGGAACTATGTCGATCCTGCCGGTCTGCAGGTAGTACGCCCCATATACCGGAAGCAGCCCGAACAGCAGGAATATCACGACTTCGCCGACGGTCCGGTAGCCCAGCTTGACGGGCTTGGCAGTATAGAAAAAGCCTCCCAGCAAACCCGCCAGCCCGAGCCCAAGAATGAACAAGCTTTGCGTCAGAATGAGAATCACTGCTCCGATTGCGCAGCCCAATGCCAGCGCCGCCAGCGCTGCCATCAGCATCGCCTTGGGCGAGAGAAGGCCTTTCTGAATGAATCGGCTGCCGCCGGAAAAAGGCGTCGGGTTTTCGTTTGCCCAGTCGTTGCCCGATACGTGGTCGAAATAGTCATTCGCCATATTGGCGCCGGCCTGCAGCAGCACTATCGAAACCAGCGCAAGAATGAAAAAAGGCCAGTCGAACAGCCCGATAGTCGCATAACCAAGGCACGAGCCGACCAGAACAGGCGCTGCGGCGGCGACAAGGTGGTTCGGGCGCGTTGCCAGAAACAGGATAATCAGATTTGAGCGTTTTGAGTCGGATTTCACTGATAACTCCTACGAAAATTTCGACGAAACAGCAGCCGAAGCAACCGCCGGCGACGATTATAGCCGCATCGTCCCGGCAGTCAATGCCGAGATTTGTGCAGAGACGCGCCAAATGCGGATAAGGCTGCTGAAAAAACATCGGGACAAATGCGATTCTTAAGGTAGAATTCTACCCTATGCGAGAGCTTATTGGCAAATACAAGGGGCTTTTGATCTGCATCTCAATCGCTGCTGTTACGCTGGCGGCGTATTGGCGGGTCCTAGACGCCGATTTCATCAATTTCGACGACACTCTCTACGTCACCGAGAATCCTCACGTCAATACCGGCTTGAGCATCGACAACATCAAGTGGGCCTTCAGCGTCGGCAAGGTCGGCTACTGGCATCCTCTCACCTGGCTGTCTCACATGGTCGATTGTCGGCTCTACGGCCTTGAGCCGGGTCCGCACCACCTGACGAACCTGCTGCTGCACATCGCCAACTCTCTGCTGCTGTTCGTCGTACTGCGGCGAATGACCGGTGCGGTCTGGTGCAGTGCGTTTGTCGCAGCGGTCTTCGCGGTACACCCGCTCAATGTCGATTCCGTCGCGTGGGTCGCCGAGCGAAAGAACGTTTTGAGCACGATGTTCTGGCTGCTGACTATATGGGCTTACGTCGGTTACGCCGAATCCGGCCGAACCGGGCGATACCTGCTCGCTGTGGTCTTCTTTGTGATGGGCTTGCTGGCCAAGCCGATGCTCGTGACCCTGCCGATGGTGATGCTCCTTCTGGACTATTGGCCCTTGAGACGATTATCATTCAGGCAGCCCTCGATCCCGGCTGTCGGCAAGAAGCGCAAACCTTTGGCGCCCCCGCGCCGAAAATTATCCGTCCTTCGCCTGATATGGGAAAAGTCGCCTTTCTTAGTCCTCTCGCTGATTTCGGTTGTCCTGTCTTTCCTGTCCGTAAGGCGTCTTGGGATTACGACATCCACTGACCTGGTGCCGCTTACGCTGCGTCTGTCCAACGCGGCTGTCTCCTATGTCACCTATATCACGAAGATAATCTGCCCGCGGAATCTCGCCGTCTTCTACCCGTATCCCATGGAGGTGGCTGTCTGGAAGAGCGTCGGCGCCTTGCTGCTGCTGGCAGGGGTCTCTTTTCTGTTAGTCTGGACCTTCAGGAAGAAGGCCTACCCTGCGATTGGATGGCTTTGGTTCGTCGGCAGTCTTCTGCCGGTCATAGGTCTTGTTCAGGCCGGGCTCTGGCCGGCTACTGCCGACAGGTGGGCTTATGTGCCTATGATCGGCTTATCTGTAGCCGTCGCATGGGCCGTCGGTGATCTTGCCGCCAAGCGGCGCATACCTGCATTCGTATTCGTTCTTGCCGCAGGCGCCTGTCTTACCGCCTTGACGTTCTCCACTTTTTTTCAGGTTGGCTGCTGGCGCAACAGCAAAACCCTCTTCACACACGCCTTGAATGTAACGACCGGCAACTACATCGCCCATGTAAACCTCGGCAACGCCCTGATAAAGGACGGGGAAACCGCCCAGGCAATGTCGCATTACGAAAAAGCGATCAAGATTCACCCCGCCTATGCCGACGCACACTACAATCTCGGCGTGGCGTTCGCCTTGGAGGGCGACTACGGTCGGGCCGCCGGGGAGTATGACAAAACGCTGAAACTGAAACCGACCCACTTCAAGGCCAGACTCCGATTGGCCGAGGCCCTCACTCGAATCGGCAGAATCGATGAGGCTGTCGCACAATATGACAAGCTCATACAAACCAAACCGGATAACATCGAGGTCTTGAACAACTTCGTCCCGGCCCTGTTGCAGAAGAAGCAGCTCGCCCGAGCCGTCGAGGTATGTCACCGGGCCCTGCGAATTGCCCCCGATTCCGTCGAGGTGCTCAACAATCTCGCCAATACCCTCGTCGAGCAGGGCCGGTTCGAATCCGCTTTGGCAAACCTGAAAAAGGCTTTAACTTTAGAGCCTAACTTCGTCAAGACGTATTACAATCTCGCCGGCGCCTTGACGCGGGCCGGCAGGCTCGACGAGGCCGTCGATTACTACGACCAGGCCCTGCAACTCGACCCGAACGACAAGATCGGCCACAACGCCCTGGCACAGATTCTCGCCCGGCAAAAGAAATATGATCAGGCGCGCCGCCACTACGAGGCCGCAATTCGCCTGGATCCGAATTTCGCAAAGGCTCGCTACAACCTGGGCCTGCTCTTCGCGGAACTCGGCCAAATCGACGAGGCAATAACCCAGTTTCGCGAAGTCCTGCGCATCTACCCCAACGATGCCGAAATGCACTGCAACGTCGGAACCCTGCTGGCCAGGCAGAGCAGGCTTGATGAGGCTATCGGCGAACTGCGAGAGGCCCTTCGGCTGGATCCAAGCCTGTCGAGGGCTCGCGTGCAGTTGGATGCCGCCCTGGCAAAAAAGGCCGCTTCGACCACCCCGTAAAAGCGGCGGCCCGCGGATTGATCGGTCTGTCAGGTTGGCAGGAATCGGCGCCGGGATCAACGTTTTGGCAGGTAGGTGGTATCGGGTGTAGATTCTGTAAGTGTAGTACAAATAATCGCTTGCGCCGATAAAGTTCCGCCAGACGGCCTCTGGCACAAGATTTGCTCATTCTTCTGAGTTATGGTCTGGAATCGGTCAAAACTCGGATTTGGAGCCACGAGCAAAGCTGGCAGCGCCCAGCCGGAAGGTGTTCTGCAAACAGACCGCCGGAGCGAGACCGAGGTCAACGTGCTCACCAGCCAGGCAAGTTGGGCCTGGCCTGCGGCGTTACGCGAGATATTCAGGCCCAGGGGGGTAAATCTGCTCGTCGCCGACAACGCAGAACAGTTCGTAAGTATTATCGAGAAGAAGCGAATACATACGACAATCGTCGATATGGATTCGGCAGAGCCAAACGCACTGACGACGATAAGGATCATTCGAATGGATTTTCCCATGATGCCCTGTATCCTCTTGAGCAGTTCGACAAACGCCGCCGACCGCCGCGAATCCCTGCTTTGTAAGGCGCTGCAACTGGATGTTTTCAGCGTGATTGATAAGCCGGTTGATATGAGCGTTCTGCGCGAACAGTTGCACAGGCTCTTCTTAAAAAGGTATGGCAGCGATATTTTTGCATGACGAATAGAACGGCGCGGGCAAGGGCGGTGCTTCGATGCGTCGTTTGTGTTTATGGAAGGATTAAAAACAGAAAATAGAGAATAGTAATCTTTTTCGAAAGGAGTAAGGACGAAATGAAAATCAGACCATTGGCGGATAAGGTTCTTGTTCAGCGCCTCGATGCGGAAACCACCACAGCAGGGGGAATTGTTCTGCCGGACAGCGCCAAAGAGAAGCCCCAAAGAGGTAAAATCGTCAGCGTAGGCGAAGGTAAGATTCTGGATGACGGAACCGTAAGGAAACTCCAGGTGAAGAAGGGCGATATGGTCCTTTTCACAAGCTACGCAGGAACGGATGTCAAGATAGACGGCAAAGAGTATCTCATTATGAGCGAGTCGGATATCATGGCGGTAATCGAGAAGTGATGAAGTTTACGATTCATGGGCATTTACTCTTCGTTTTTTGAACGGCCTGTGAAATCTAACGGAGAAAATGAAAATCAATAGCAAGGAGAAGTGTAGATATGGCAGCTAAAAAAATAGCATTTGGTACCGATGCTCGCACGGCTGTTCGAGCCGGAGTCAAGAAGCTCGCAAAGGCCGTGAAGATCACGCTGGGCCCGTGCGGCAGAAACGTGGTTCTGGAGAAATCGTTCGGCTCGCCGGTCGTCACAAAAGACGGCGTTACGGTCGCCAAGGAAATCGAACTGGATGACTCCTACGAGAACATGGGCGCTCAGATGGTCAAGGAGGTCGCCTCAAAGACATCGACAGTCGCCGGCGACGGGACGACCACCGCAACCATTATGGCAGAGAGCATCTTCGACGAGGGCCTCAAGAACATAACCGCCGGCGCCAATCCGATGCAGGTCAAACGAGGCATAGAAATGGCAGTGGAAGCATTGGTCGATGAGCTGTTCGAGATGGCTACGCCCATCAAGTCCACAAAGCAGGTCGAGCAGGTTGCGACGTGTTCGGCGAATCAGGACGCAGAGATCGGCAAGAAGCTCGCAGAGGCGATGGAGAAGGTCGGCAAAGACGGCGTTATCACCGTCGATGAAGGCCAGCAAATCGAGACAATCGTCGAACTCGTCGAAGGAATGCAGTTCGACAAGGGGTACTTGAGCCCGCACTTCGTAAACAACCTCGAAAACATGACCGCGGTACTCGAAAAACCCTACATCCTGGTCCACGAAAAGAAAATCAGCACCGTTCAGTCGCTTGTCCCGCTGCTCGAAAAGGTAGCCAAACAGGGCAAACCCCTGCTGCTCATCGCCGAGGATATCGAGGGAGAGGCCCTGGCGACGCTCGTGGTCAACAAGCTCCGCGGCGTACTCCAGGTGGCTGCCGTCAAGGCGCCCGGCTTCGGCGACAGACGCAAGGCCCTGCTCAGCGATATCGCCACCCTCACCGGCGGAGAGGCCATCTTCGAGGACCTTGGGCTCAAGTTGGAGAATATCGAGTTGCGACAGCTCGGTCGAGCCAAGAGAGTCACCATCGACAAGGACTCGACCACAATCATCGAAGGCGGCGGCTCCACGCAGGCCATCAAGGGAAGAATCGAACAGATCAAAAATGAAATCGAGATTTCGACCAGCGACTACGATATCGAGAAACTCCAGGAAAGACTCGCAAAACTTTCCGGCGGCGTCGCCCAGATTAACGTCGGCGCTGCGACCGAAGCCGAGATGAAAGAGAAAAAGGCTCGTGTCGAAGACGCACTTCACGCCTGTCGAGCAGCGGTGGATGAGGGCATCCTCCCCGGCGGCGGAGTTGCGATGCTAAAGGCACTACCCGCATTGGATAAGGTCAAGGCCAAAGGCGACGAGAAGATCGGGGTCGATATTATCCGGCGCGCAGTGGTCGCACCGATTAAGCAGATCGCAACAAATGCAGGCCTTGACGGCTCAATCGTCGCGCAGAAGGTCATGGAAAGCAAATCCAAGAACTTCGGCTATGACGCCCTCCAGAAAAAATACGGCGATATGGTCGAATTCGGCGTGATTGTGCCAACCAAAGTCGAGAGAGTCGCTTTACAGAACGGCGCCTCGATTGCCTCGCTGCTGCTCACAACCGATGCGATAGTCAGCGAGATTCCGGAAAAGAAAGAAACACCCCCGGCGGGACCTCCCGGCGGCGGGATGTACTAAGAAATCAGTTCAAAGCGGGTCCCACAACGGGACCCGCTTTTTTCTTGAGCATGTATGGAGTAATCCATGAGCTTGCGCTTCTACACAAATGCAGTCACTCAAGCCTCCAGGACCTTTGCAACAGGCGCCTTCATCGTAGGTCTGATGCTGATTGGCTTCGGCACTATAATCTGGGCGCTGCCTGAGTTGTTCGCATTTATCGCTGCCGCCGTTTTCTTCCTTGCCGGCATAGGCTGTATAATCACGGCTGTTAAGATATTCCTCGCCCAGAGAAGATTCTGCCGAACCGATTCGGACGACTCGCAGTCTCATCGCGAAAACGTCCGCATTCACAGCCACGACCATTATGGTTCGTAGCCATCTTCGACTGTCGTATGGTCAGCGGAGTTTCAGCGTAGCCAGGGCCAGGGCCGCAAAGGCCGCCGCCAAGAGCCAGAAACGAACTACTACCTGCGGCTCGCTCCAGCCGGTAAGGTGAAAATGGTGGTGAATCGGCGCGCACTTGAACAGTCTGCTTCCTCCGGTGTACTTGAAATAGCCGACCTGCAGCACAACGCTGAAAAGCTCCATGACAAATACGCCGCCTATAATGAGAAGCAGAATCTCGTTTCGCGTAACCAGTGCCCCATAGCCCATCGCAGCGCCTAACGGAAGCGAGCCGGTATCTCCCATAAACGTCTGCGCAGGATGGCAGTTGAACCACAGAAAACCCAGAACCGCGCCGAATATCGCCGAGAAGAAAATGCTCAACTCCCCGGCCTGGGGTATGTGAGGAAGCAGAAGGTAGCTCGACCAGGTTATCGGCGTGGTGCGCCCCATAGTTTCCGAGGCGACGTAGCAGAGAATCGCCAGCACCATTGAGACTATCGCCAGACATCCCGCCGCCAGTCCATCCATGCCGTCGGCCAGGTTTACCGCATTGCTCGTTGCGGACAGGTAGAATATAGCTATCAGGATAAACATCCAATTCGCCAGCGGCAGGCCGTGCTTGTAGAACGGAAGCCACAGGAGCTTGGCGTCGTCGATATTCACAAAATCAGCGTACAAAAACGATGCTATCAACACCGCGCCGCCCATTTGAAAGATCAGCTTTTCCCAGGCCCTCAGCCCGTTTCTGCTGCGGTGATGCGTCCCTGCGGTGAGCTTCAGCCAGTCGTCAACGCCACCAAGCACTCCGAACCAGACCACAAGAAAAATGGCCTTATGGACGAAAGGGTTGTAAAGGTTCTTGTCCGGGTCGTAGAACTTGGCCCACAGCAATGTAGTGGCGATTACCGAGCCCAGGATAATCAGCCCGCCCATCGTCGGCGTATTGGCTTTTTCCTTGGTCAACTCATTGAGCGTTGCGTGATGAAATTCCGGTCGATCGCCGATCTTCTTGCGCATCAGCCAGCGAATGACCTTCGGGCCAATCACAATGGCGATAATGAAGCTCGTGAGCGTTGCCGAGACCGACCGGAACACCACGTTCTGGTAGGCATAAAAGCCGAATCTTTCCCCGGCACGCAGGTACCATAGCAGATGATATATCATATATGCTTCCCGTAACCCTCGGCTTGCGCCGCCGGGCATGAGAGACTTTTCATGCAAAAAGCTCTTTGAGCTTGTCCACAGCCGTTTCCAGCCTGGCCGAGCGAGAGCCTTTAACTAATACTATATCGTAATCTTTCACAATTTCGGCCAAATTATTACACGCCGAGGGCCCATCCTCGAAGCATCTAATTTGTAAGTCGTACTCGGCGTTGTCCCGTGCGCCGGCCGCGGCGATCCCGGCAAGACGCCCGGCGGCTACGACTACATGAATTTTTGCCCTGGCAATCGATGCGCCAAGCTCGATATGAAGGCTTTCCGAGCGAGGTCCTAATTCGCCCATATCGCCGCAGATAAATACGCTGCGACGACCTGTGCGGGCCTGCAAACGCGCCAGAATATCGAGCGCATTGGCCATCGAGGCCGGATTGGCATTGTAGCAATCGTTTATAACCGTCAGCGTGCCTATCTCCAGTATTTCAGCCCGCATCGATACCCCGGGCAGGCTTCGCAGGGCCTGGGCGAAGTCCTCTGCTTTCACGCCAAGACGGCTGCAGGCCGCCCACGCAGCCAGGGCGTTTTCGACGTTGCCCGCCCCGGCCAGCCCAAGCCGGACTTCTACTGAGCCGATACTGAATCGGCTCGTCAAGCCGTCCGAGGTTATGTCCCGGCCTTGGTAGTCGGCGGTTTCGGTCTTGCCGAAAGTCACGAACTCAATGCCCTTAGAACGGCAGGCGGCGACCAGCGAGGGAAAATCGGCATTGACAATCATCGTCCCGCCCGGGCCGAGCCCCTCGGAAATAGAGAGCTTCTCGGCCACAATCGTATCCAGATTGCCGAACCCTTCCAGATGGGCCGGGTGAACATTGGTCACTACCGCAATATCGGGCAGTGCGATTCGCGTAAGATTTGCGATCTCGCCCGGATGATTGCTGCCGAGTTCGGCGACGACGATTTCGGTTTCAGTACCGGCCGAGAGAAGAGTCAGCGGAACGCCGATATTGTTGTTGAAGCTTTTCGGCGACTGGTGAACGCAAAATCGCCGGCCAAGGACATGCGCGGCCATTTGCCTCGTAGTGGTCTTGCCGGCAGAGCCGGTGATCGTAATGACCTTGAAACCCATCTGCCGGCGATATTCCCTTGCGAAGCGTCCGAGGGCCTCTATCGTATCGTCAACCTTCAGCAGGGTTTTGTCGTCGAGCCCTTTCGTGCCCGCCGTTTCGGCGACAACTGCGCAAGCCGCCCCTTTGGCAAATGCCTCGGCGAGGTAGTCATGGCCGTCGAAGGTTTCGCCCTTGACGGCGAAAAAACAGTCGCCCGGCTTGACAGTCCGCGAATCGATGCTGATACCCGTGAAGACCGAATTTGCCGTCGAGGCGTCCACCTTCGCGCCTGTTGCTTGAATAAGGGCGGTTATCGAAAACTCTTTCATTCGCGTATCTTCAGGGACTCCAAGGCTGTTTCCTTGTCGCTGAAATGCGACTTCTGTGTTCCGATTATCTGATAAGTCTCGTGACCTTTGCCTGCGATCAGCACTATATCGTTCGCTTTTGCGGCATCGATGGCCAGGCATATAGCCTTTCTTCTGTCAGCCTCGACGATCCTTGTTTCACCTTCAAAGCCGGCGAGGATTTCGTCGATGATTTTCTCCGGCGGCTCGGTGCGAGGATTGTCGCTCGTGACGACTACGAGGTCGGCCAACTGTTCAGCTACGCGGGCCATTCGCGGGCGTTTCGTCCTGTCGCGGTCGCCTCCGCAGCCGAAGACCACTATCAGCCTGCCCTTGCACAATGGTTTCAGAGTGGACAGAACATTTTTCAGGGCGTCGTCGGTATGGGCGTAATCGATGAGAACGCTGAAATCGCCGGGCCAATCGACTTTTTCCAATCGGCCTGGTATCGGCTGCGGGTTCGACAGCCCCGATGCGACCGTATCGAAATCGAAACCCGACGCCAGGCACAACCCCGCCGCCGCCAGACAATTGCTAACGTTGTAAAGACCGAGCAGGGGGATCGTGATTTTTATTCTCTTTCCGGCGTATTTCAGGGTCAGTGCAGTCCCGCTGGTATCCATCGATTCGATATGTCCGCCAAGGTCGGCCTTGGCGTCGATTGCGTACCACAGTATCCGGGCATTGGTTTGGCCGGCAATGAGCCTGGCATGGGGCGATTGGGCGTTGAGGACAGCGGTTGCATCGGGTCGCAGGCCCGTGAAAAGACGCGCCTTGGCCGCGAGGTAGTCGTCTTCGGTCTTGTGGTAATCGAGATGGTCGCCTGCGAGATTTGTGAACGCGGCGGCCTTGAAGTTTACCCCTGCCAGGCGATTCTGTGAAAGGGCATGACTGCTGGCCTCGGCGACCATGTATTCGGCGCCGTTTTTGACCATCTCAGCGGTCATTTCGGCAATCGATACGCAATCGGGAGTTGTCAGGGGCGCCTCGCGTGTGTCGGTAGAGCAGGTATCGTAGATGATGGTGCCTATAAGCCCGCATCGCTTGCCAGCCTTGCGAATCACCGAGCGGACAAGATATGCGACGGTGGTCTTGCCGTTTGTGCCCGTCACGGCCAGATTCGTCAGCTTCTCTGCCGGGCTGCCCATCGCCGCCTGTGCCAGCAGGCCGGCTGCCCGGGCGGAATCCTCGACAAGGATGACCTCGACGCCGCCGCCCGGCGCTGGTTTTGAAGGCGCCTGACAGACTACGTAACTTGCCCCCTTCGCCACGGCCTGGCCGATGAAGTCATGACCGTTGCAAGTCGTCCCGTCGATAGCCACGAATATGTCTCCCGGCCTGACGATACGCGAGTCGATACAGACTCTTGCTCCGATTGCGATTCGGGGTGATTTCTCAACTGCTACCAGGTTTACAAGCTCGTCAAAGGTCATTAGAACCCACAGAAAAAGCCGATTCCAGACCATTTTAGCCTTGCCGGCGTATAATTCAACCACGCGTTTTATGCTTATGCTGCAAAAAGCTCCGGATTTTTCAGACATAGCATAGGCGGTTGGCATAATCTGGCGCCGAGAACGATTATTGTAATGCGAATCGCTCGACTTGCGTTTATAATCAGGCCCGTTGCACGCCGGATACGGACTCCGCGATGGCGGCAGAGTGCGCCGGGCGGTTTGGAAATTCGAGTATATAATCTTTCATAGAAAAAGGGAGCCTGATTATGAGAGTCAAGTTTCTTATTACAATTCTCCTGGCGTTGATACTGACAGCTTTCGGATGCAGTAAGAAGTCCAAGCCCGAAGTAAATCGGCCCGGCCCCGATGCGCAGAGCGTCAAAACCGACAATCAGAAGCCGGCTCCTGATTCCGAAGAGATCAAGACCGAACCCAACAGGATTGAGCAGGCCGCTGACCTGGACGGCGAAGAGGCCGAGTATCTCGCTGTCTTCATGGAGGGCAAGAAGGTCGGCTATGCCGTTCAAAACCGCACCGAGGCCGACGGCAAAGTGACAACGTCGGAAGATGTCAGCATTACGATGAATCGCGCCGGCGTTGCAATCACCGTGAAGATGACCGAAACGAGCATCGAGACCACCGACGGCAAGCCGCTGGGCTTCGAAACCATCCAGTTGCTCGGCCAGATGGAAATGAAGGTCACGGGAGTGGTCGAGCCGAACGGCCTTGTCCGCATGACTCAGGGAGGAATGGGCGTGGAGCAGAAAACGACCATGATGTGGCCCCAGGGCGCTGTAATGGCCGAGGGCCTGCGCCTGCTCACAGAGGAAAAGGGCCTCAAGGAAGGCGCCGAATACGCCGCCAAGGTCTTCAGCGCCGGCGTGATGCAGGCTATGGACGCGAAGATACATATCGGAGGAAAGAAAGACGTCAATTTACTCGGACGAATCGTCAATCTTACCGAAGTTGCTACCACTATGACAATGCCGATGGCCGGCGAGATTGTCACCACCAGTTTCGTCGATGACGAGCTTCGGGCCTTGAAGAGTCTTGTGCCCGTTGCAGGGATGCAGATCGAAATGATCGCCTGCACGAAGGAATTCGCACTTGGCGCCAACGACGTATTTGAAGTAATCAATAAAATGTTCCTTGCAAGTCCGCAGCCTCTGGACAATGCCGACAAGGCCTCGGCGATAACGTATATCCTCAGCCCGATAGACGATGCCGATTTCGAGATACCGACCACGGACAACCAGACCGTCGAAAAACTCGGCGACGGCGGAATCAGGCTGATTGTCAAGCCCGCTTCGATGCCTGTCGGCGGCACTTTCCCCTATAACGGCGACGACGAAACTATCCTCGAAGCGATGCAGCCTAATAGATTCCTCCAGAGCGACGATGAGGAACTGATAAAGCTTGCCCGCAAGGCCGTCGGGGACACCAAAGACTCCGGACAGGCCGTCAGGAGAATCGAGAGCTTTGTGGCCGATTACATCGAGGAAAAGGACCTTTCCGTCGGCTATGCCTCGGCGGTCGAGGTCGTCAGGAGCAGGCAGGGCGATTGCAGCGAACACGCGGTATTGACCGCCGCGATGTGCCGGGCCGTCGGGATACCTGCTCGCATCGTCACGGGTATAGCCTATGTGGACGATTGGCGCGGTATGCAGGGCTTCGGCGGCCATGCCTGGGTCCAGGCGTTTATCGGCAGGAAAACCGGCAAATGGGTCGGCTTCGACGCCGCCTTCAAGGGCACTGGAAGAGGCGGCTATGGACCCGGACACATAGCCCTGGCGGTAGGGGGCGGCGAGCCGGCGGACTTCTTCAACCTGGCGACTACGCTCGGTAAATTCAAAATAGAGAAAGCCGAGATGGAAAAATAGATGTTTCCGCGCTAGCGAAGGCGGTATGTCGTTCCTGCGTGTTCGGATTCAGCTTCGCCGTGACAGTATTGGCCCGGTGGAGGGGGCACATTCTTTGTAATGCCTTGCGCATAATGGAATTGAGGTGATGCTGTCCCTTGGGCTATTTGATCCATCTGGAATAGAACATCGCCACGGCCCTGTTAATATAGGCAATTTAGGCATTTAAGGAAGCGCGGTAAAGGGTAACCAGGGATGGAAATTAGTATTGATGCGGGGCATGTTTCTCCCGGAAAGTTGTTGACAAATCAGGGACAGCCTCTATATTATAGGACTCTAATTGTGCAGGAGTACTTCAAAAGGAGCATCGAAGCGCAGGGGGGCGCTGTATGTAAAAACTGAATAAGAAATCCAGGTTAAAGGAGGACTTGTGATGAAAAAGCTAAGGAGTGTGATCTTAGCGACGGTCGTAATTGGCGCAGTGAGTGTTGCTTTGGCCGGGTCTGTCGGTAGTGGATTCACTTACCAGGGTCGGCTGCTCAAATCAGGGGGCGTGGCGGACGGGGAATTCGACTTCAGGTTCGAGTTGTACGACGACCCTTGCACTGTCGATTCCAATCAGATAGGCGGGACGATTGATGTCAATGCGCTCGATGTCATCGACGGGTACTTCACTATTGAACTGAATTTCGGCCCCGATGTATTCGACGGCAACGACCGGTGGCTGCAGATACGAGTACGTCCTGCGGACAGCAATGACCTTGAAGGTTTTGTTGGCTTGAGTCCGCGCCAGCGAATGACGGTTACGCCTTACGCACTCTACGCGCTCAACGGTAACCAAGGGCCTCAAGGCATTCAGGGCGAACAAGGCCCGCAGGGTGAACCGGG
>JAFGCD010000086.1 GCA_016932835.1 Sedimentisphaerales bacterium | reverse complement strand
GGACGGCTTGCAGGAATTCGCACGACTACACCTACTCAGAATCGAAAAAAACCAACTCAAACCCTGGAGAAACGGGTAATCGCGTGCTCGTATTTCCCAAGGATAATTAGAGGAACGACCACGACTAAAATATGGCGTGTGACGAACTGGCGTAAGACTGTCTCTATGAAATACGGGACAGGCATATCTGCCTGTCCCGTATAACGCATTGGAAAAAAGGGGAAATAGGAGGACAAAAAATTCACGCGGGCTGTTCAGGCACGCCGAGCGATCAAAGCCATCTCATCGTGCGCGGCCAACGCCCGCTGTGTGATATCATGAACATTACAGATAGAGCCGGCTCTTATCGTCAGCAGCGCCAGGGTCACCGGTGAATCGACACCCATCTTCGTCATGATATTACCCCGATGGAAATCCACCGTCTTCGGACTGATTTCTAATTCATAGGCGATTCTGCGTGTAGTCCTTCCCATAACCAGCAGATCCATAACCTCACGTTCTCTTCGCGTCAGCTTGGCAATCTTTGCTTCGATGTCCGCGCAGGCCTGTCGTTGGCAGCGTTGCCACCGGTCAATTGCAAGGGCGTGATTTACGGCATTCATGAACACACCAGATTCAAATGGTTTTTCAATATAGTCCACAACGCCGGCCTTCATGGCCTTGACAGCCATGGCGACATCACCATGGCCGGTAACGATCAGGCTCGGCAGGGTAATGCTGTTTTCCCTTAGCCTCGACAGAAATTCAAGACCGTTCATTCGGCGCAGAAGCATTTCCAGCACAAGACAACCGCCCCGGCCATCGTAAGCGGCCAGAAAATCATGAGGATCGCCGTATGTTTCAACATTCAGACCGGCGCCTTCAATCAGAAGCCGTATCGAGTCGCACACAATTTCTTCATCAATTACAAATACTGTCGGCTCAGAATTATCCAAAAGCATCTCCTTTATTCTGACGGATTCTGCATCACATCTTTCTTCCCGAACTGATTCTACCGCTGCGTCAAATCTCGCAGCACCCCCAAAAAACTAAGAACCGCTGATGCATCGGCCTTAGCGATGCAAGTCCTCAGATGCTTGTTATGCCCGAACGAATGGCATACTTTACAAGCTCGGCCACGCTGTCAATTTCGAGCTTTGTCATAATCTTGCGGCGACAAGCATCAACGGTCTTGGAACTTATATTCAATTTTCCGGCTATTTCTTTGGATGACCGTCCCAAAGACATGTAGCGAATAATCTCGTATTCCCTTTCGGTCAGCGCCGACGAATTGCCCATGCTGGCCGCCTGTGCCCGGTCCAAATAGCCGTTCGCAAGAATGTCTTTTATCTTTGAGCACATATAGATGTTGCCCCGGTGTACAGACTTGACCGCATTTAGCAACTCGGCAAAATTGCATTCCTTAAGGATAAAACCCATAACACCGTAGCGTATCGCTTGTTCGAGAACATGCGCATGGAGCTGCGTTGGGAGGAGGACTATTTTGATGTCCGGCTTCTCACTCAGAAGTTCCCGGGACAGTTCTATATTATCTGTATCGGGTCTGTTAACGTCGATGATTGCCACATTAGGCTCATGTTCGCGAACGAGCTGCGCCGCGTCGGTGCCGTGGCATTCGCCGTTTACAACTTCGATACATGGCTCCCGTCTGAAGAGCAAGCGCAAGCCCTGCGACATCACTCTGTGATCATCAACCAACAATATACTGATTTTCTCTGTGATATTCATATTGTGCATCTTCAATCTAAATATCATTCTTCACTCTGCCACATCTATCTCAGCTTGTATATTTTCGCATACGGGCCTATCGAAACTCAATTTGCAAGTCTTTAAAGCCGGTTGTATATCGCCACGACCGCGTTGTAGAATACAACTACCGGCGGCAAGTATATAAATCGCCCGTCGGGGCTTGAGGTGAACTCAAGGAGAGATGATGCGAGACAAGACAAGAGATGGCGGATAATAGCGCCGGCAGTCGGCACCGCCGCTAACCGCTGATGGGAATCGGCAGGCTAAGCTTGGCTAATCGTCTATAGATGTCAGTCCTTCGCGTATTGCGAATTTGACGAGGTCTGCGAGGCTCTGCATATCGAGCTTCTGCATTATGCGTCGGCGTCCGGCGTCCACAGCCTGGACGCTAATTTCGAGTAGCGAGGCTATCTCTTTCGAGGATTTCCCCTCTGCGAGGAGTTTAAGAATCTCGACTTCTCTCTGAGTCAATCTTGCAGTGGAAGCACCAATACTCGACCCGGAACGATCAACATACTCGTCCACCAAAACAGTGGCCACCGAAGTACAAAGATACACTTCGCCGCCCATTACCGTGGTTACGGCTTCAGCCAGTTCAGAAAAGGCTCCGCCCTTGAGGACATATCCTGATGCGCCGGCTTCGAGCATCTTTGTCACGAAGGCTCTCTTGCCGTACATCGACAAAGCAATGATTTTCATTTCCGGCAGTTCTTTGGACAGGCGTCTGGTGGCATCGATACCATCCATCCCGGGCATGCTGACATCGAGTATTACAACATCGGGTTTTAGTTCACGCGCCATTCTGATGGCGGCGGCCCCGTCTTCGGCTTCGCCGACGATCTCCATCCCCGGCTGCTTTTCGAACATAGCGCAAAGACCTTCTCGCACGATCTTGTGGTCGTCAGCAATTAGAATCTTGACCGGCATAGTGTTCTCCTTTTCACTATTCTTCAATTGCATCGAGAGGCGCTTCGAGCGTGAAGCAACTGCCTCGTCCAAGACGCGACTGAAAATCAAAATGTCCTCCGATATACTCAAGCCTCTCGGCGATGCTGAACAAGCCGAACCCGCCTTTCGATTTTTCCGGAGATCGAAGCCGCCGTGCATTGAAGCCGGCTCCATCGTCCTTCACCGTGATTCTTATCTTGTCCTCACATTTTATCATATCAACCGTCACATTGGCGGCATTCGCATGCTTGATCACGTTGTTGATCAACTCCCGAACCGACTGAAACATCGCCACCTTTATATCCTCCGACAGGGGTTTTGGCATATTGTCATCATTCAAACTATAGCATATTTTCTCATGTACTCCGAACTTATCTTCGAGGAGTTCTGCGATGGCGGCCTCAAGGCCAAACTGGTACAAGGTCGGCGAGCAAATGTCAAACGTCATATCCCTGACGCTCTCAACCGTTTTTCTGAGCATATCACAGACCTCAGCCAAGGATTCACCGCCATTGTCGCCGGTCCTTTCCCTGATATCCTGAAGCCTCATAAGGGTCAAGGCTAACTCCTGGCTTGTATTGTCATGGAGATCAGATGCGATCCGGCGCCGCTGACGCTCTTCCGCCAGAGACAATTCCGAGGCCAGTGATCTCAGGCTTTCCTGATACTGCTGTATCTTCATTTCCACCCTTTTTCGTTCCGTGATGTCGTGCGCAAATCCCTGAAGCAAAGACGGCTGATCTCCACGAAACAGGCACACGCCAAAATCCTCGATCCACCTGATTCCGCCGTCTTTTCGTCGTATCCTGTAAACAACACGATAAGGTCTTTTGTCGGCAGTTGCTCGATCCTTCTCCGGCAATATATCCGGCATGTACTCCGGGTCGCAGATATCAATAAGGTTTATCTTGCCTTCCAGGAATTCGACTTTTGAGTATCCGGTGATATCTTCGATCTTATCGTTGAGGTATATTACCGAATGCTTTTTGTCATTCAGGCAGATATAAGTCAGGCCTGGAACATTCTCAGCAAGATTGCGGAACCTCTCCTCACTGGCCGTGAGAGCCTGCTCATTTCTTTCTCGTTCGGTAAGATCGCGAAACACTCCCTGAAGAACCGGCCTTCCCTCCAGCGCAACAACATCGGCAAGTATCTCCACAGGCACTTCCATACCATCCGACCGAATGACAGTAGTTCTTGCCGGTCTTCCCCCTCCGTGGCTGTGATCGGTGAAGATTGCTTCAGCCTCTGCTTGCAGACGAAGCGGATGCAACATAGCGTAGTGAAGGCCCAGGATTTTTTCATGAGACATGTTCAGCAACGAAGAGGCGGCTGGGTTTGCGTCAAGAATCAACCCTGATTCGGGGTCTGCAAGGAATATGGCATCGGGGGCGCCCTCGAAAAGGGTGCGATATCGTCTTTCGCTTTCGCTGAGCGCCTGTTCGGCTTTCTTGCGTTCGGTGATATCGCGCACTATGGCCTGGAGGTATCTGTGTTCGGCGATGTTGATACAGTTCAGGCGAACCTCTGCATCGAACTGTGTGCGATCAAGCCTGCAGTGCCTCCACTCGAAGCATTGGTCCTTGCCTGCCATGGCAGCGTTGCACAACTCAACAGCCTTGCGCATGGAAGATAAACCGTCAGGCTGTACCGGCGGTGAGAAATCCGCGGGAGATTTGCCGATTATGTCATCCCTGCGACAGCCGAACATCTCCAATGTTCGCGAGTTACACTCAACAAAGCGGAGAATGTCGTCAACAACCAGCAGAGCAAAGATTGCATCATTGGCGGCTTCATACAAAGTCCTGTATTTCTCTTCGCTCTGCTGCAAAGCGGCATCAACCGCTCCACTTCGTTTGGACGGTCGGCCCATTTCGGAAGCCTCACTATGTGCTTCGTTCGAAGCGTGCATATCGTTTTCTACGATGCATACCCGGCTTTTTTTCGGCGTCCATGCAATAGCCTCTGCATGAAAGCCGGCAATTCAATCCAGCATGTCAAGATGAACCTCTACCAATGCAACCGAAGTGTACGGTAAGGCATTCTCTTAGTCAAGACTGCATCCGTTGCCAGAGGCCTGAAATGGCCGAATATCTGAAAATTCTCCCGAACAGGTTGCGTTCCGGCTGTGTATTTGGTATACCAGCGAGGCCGTAGCTCGGCAGTGCACCGGAATCGCGGCAAAACGCTAAAATTTGAACAAGGAATTAGATCGTCATTTGGGGGCTGGGACAAAAATACCTGGAGGATTCGCAATGAGAATCAGCGGCAAGAGCAAAATGGATGTGTCGCAAGCAGGGTTTATTCTGGCAGTAGCGATGCTGTTACTCAGCAGCAGCGGCACCGCTGCGGATGACTGGCCGATCTATCGCGGACCCAACCACAATGGTTTTTCCAACGAAACAGGCTGGAACTCGGAATGGGGCACAGCAGGACCGAAAAAGCTATGGACCAAGTCCATCGGCGTCGGCTTCTCATCGATAACCGTCGCCGACGGCAGAGCCTATATGACCGGAAACTCGGGCGAAAAAAGCGGGGCAAAAGACACTGTTTTCTGTCTGGACGCCAATACGGGAAAAGAAATCTGGAAACATACCTTCGACTGCCCGCTTGAGGCAAAGTACTACGAGGGTGGAACATTGGCCAGTCCGACTGCCGACGGGAAGGTCGTTTATACGATAAGCAAGATGGGTGATTTGTTCTGCCTCGATGCGGCGACGGGCAAGGTAGTCTGGCAGAAGAATGTCAACAAGGAGTACGGGTTCAAGCTACCGACCTGGCATTTTGCCGGTTCGCCGATGGTCGTCGGCAATATGCTGGTTTTCAACCTCGGCAATGCAGGGGCGGCTATCGACAAGCAAACGGGGGCACTTGTCTGGGACAACGGCAAGGACATATGCGGCTATGCGACCCCGGTTCCATGCAAGATAGAGGGTGCCGATTTACTGGTCATTGCGGGAGCAGACTCCCTTGCGGCGGCCAGACCGGCAGACGGCAAGGTGCTCTGGACGCATGAGTTTGTTAACAAACATAAAGTCAGCGCCGCCGACCCGATCATCTCAGGCACAAATGTTTTCGCGTCGTCCGGCTACAACCGCGGGTGTATGCTGATAGATGTCGCCGGCGGCAACCCGAAACAGATATACGACAACCGAGAAATGCGCAATCATATGAACTGCAGCATGCTCTATGAAGGACATATCTACGGCTTCGACGAGAACAATCTCAAGTGCATTGGCTTTAAGGACGGCGCTGAGAAGTGGAGCGACGGGAGCATGGGCAAAGGCGCTCTGATGATGAGCGTTGACGGCCGCATGATCATCATGAGCGACAAGGGCGAACTGGTGATAGCCAAGGCCGATCCCAGCAGCTTTAAGGTTTTGGCTCGGGCACAAATACTGCCCACAGGCAAGTGCTGGACGGTTCCGGTTCTCTCGAATGGCAAGATTTACGCCCGCAATGCCAGGGGCGATGCAGTTTGTGTGGACGTAAGCGGGAAATAGCCTGACGGAGTGTTCTATATCCAGGATAGTCAAATCATCCGCAGGGGCAGCGGAGAATCTATTCGTGTCTCAGGGCGATGATCGGATCTACGTTGGCGGCTCGGACTGCAGGGTAGAGGCCGAAAACAATGCCGACGGAGATACTTATGCCAACGCTTAGGAATACGCTGTCGGCGGTGACTACAGTAGGCATGCCGGCGAACTTCGTAATGAGCCAGGGGATGAACAGGCCCAGGCCGATACCGACGAACCCGCCTACCGTCGAGAGAACGACCGTCTCGATTAAGAACTGACTGATAATCTGTCTGCGCTTGGCGCCTATTGCGCGTCGAATCCCGATTTCCCTGGTTCGTTCGGTTACGGATGCGAGCATAATGTTCATGATTCCGATGCCGCCTACGAGCAGGGAGATTGCCGCTATCGAACCGAGCACTATATTGAACGTGCGTTTTGTCGCCTTGGCCTGCTGAAGCAGGGCCAGCGGCACAGATATTCGATAGTCGTCTTTCTTGTGAAATCGTTTGAGCATCGCCTCGATTCCCTTGGCGGTTGACTCGACGTTGTCGATGTGATCGACCTCGATAACCATCTTGTGCAGTTCGACCAGTTCTCTCTCATTGCTGCCTGCGGTTATTCTCAGGATGATGTCGCCATATCGCTCCTTGGCGACCTCGATGGGTATATAGGCATCTATTTCCTCGTCGGGCATTTGAATGCTGCCGGCCATGCCACCCTCGCTTTTTACTATGCCTATAATCTCGTAGAAGTTGCCGCCGATGCGCACGGCCTGGCCTATGGTATTCTCGGCGGCGAGCAGCTTCCTGGCGCCGAAGTCCGTAAGAACTACAACACCTGCAAGGTCTCTGGCGTCTTCGGCTCTTAGGACTCTGCCTGCGACAACAGGCCGCCGCAGCAACTCAAACCACGCCGGCGTCGTTCCGACTATTCGCAGTTCCAAATTCCTCTCTCCGAGCCGTGCATCCTTGCGAACCAGCTTAACGGGCACAACCTGCTTTACATGGCCGAAGGTCTCCGATATCCGAAACTGATCTTCGTAGGTCAGGCCGTAGATGCTCATATGCGAATGAATCGTCGCCTGCGAGACCTCCTGTACAGACTTGATAGAACTGATGATGATATTGTTGCTGCCGACCTTTCGTATCTGTTCGAGGGCTTCTTTGCTGGCGCCTTCGCCGACTGAGAGCATGGCAACAACAGAGCCGACTCCGAATACGACTCCAAGCATAGTCAGGAACGTGCGCAGCTTGTGCAGGAGCAGGTTTTCAATACCAAGTCCTATATTCCGCACGAGTTTGAGTCTTCTCATCAGTCTTCCTCGATGGTCTCTATCAAGCCGTCCCGCATGTGTAGTCTTGTGCGGGCCAGCATAGCAATATCAGGTTCGTGCGTAACCATAATAATCGTTTTGCCCTGTTCGTTAAGCTCGGCGAGCAACTGGAGTATCTGCTCTCCGGTGGCGGTATCCAGGTTGCCGGTCGGCTCGTCGGCCAGGAGTATCCGAGGGTCGTTTGCCAATGCACGAGCGATTGCGACTCTCTGCATTTGTCCGCCTGAGAGCTCCGTTGGACGATGGTTCAGCCTTTCGGCGAGGCCCACCTTGTCAGCGAGTTCCACAGCTCGCTCGGCGCTGCTTTCCGAATCCCAGCCGAGATAGTAAAGGGGAAGCTCTATATTTCGCTGAACGGTTAGTTGTGGAATGAGATTGAAGCTCTGAAAGATGAATCCGAGATGCCTGAGTCGCAACTCGCTGAGGGCATCGTCATCAAGGGTGCTGACATCCGTTCCCTCGAGGATATATCGTCCTCGCGTGGCACGGTCGAGGCAACCCAAAAGGTTCAGCATGGTGCTTTTGCCCGATCCGCTGGGTCCCATTATCGCACAGAAACCGCCTGCGGAGAAAGTCGTGCTCACGCCTGCGAGCGCATTGACCTGCTGGTCGCCCATCTGATATATTTTGTGTACATCTTCAAGGCGGATGACCAAGTCTTCATTTTTATCGGCCTGATTAATCACGCTGACCTCATCGTATTGCCGCTATCGCGCCCAAAGTATGATTCCTCGCTGTTGCAGTTCACCGGCATCATTGGTTCCCCGGCCCGCCGGGCCTTCGTCCACCACCACCGCCGGGCCTTTGCCCACCCGGTCTGCGGGATGCATCGCCACCCTGACGGTCGCCGTCTTGGGCCTCTGCCGGTCTTTGGCGTACTCCGGGATCCGTGGTTGTGCCGCTGTCTCTCTGAGGAGCGCCTCGCTCTGCGGAGTCACCTGATTTCATATCGTCCGGTGCGATGTCCCTCCTTTGCTGCAGCGCGTTTCTGGCCTTGACGTCCTGTGCCTCTGCGGGGGCAAGCGGAGGAGTAAGCAGCACCTTCTCTCCCTCTTGAAGTCCGCTTTTGACATGGACCATCCTGTTATTATCCAATCCAATCTCGATTTCTCTCGGCTCAGGCTCGCCACCTTTGACTACATACACAGTCGGCTGCTTTCCGATTCTCACAACGGCATGAACAGGGATATATACGACGTCTTCATACTCTTTGACGATGACACTGGCACGACAGCTCATTCCGGTTCGCAGGCCGTTGCCTTCGCCGTCAAGGTGTATTTCCGTAGCATAGACCTTCAGGTCCGGATTCAGCCAGACCATCTGGGCATCGGGCAGCATGGCAATTTTGGCCACTGTACCGGTGAATACCTTCTCCGGAAGGGCGTCAACGGTCACGACAACCGGCAGGCCGACCTTAATCTTCTGCATGCTCGACTCATGAACCTTGATTTCAACCTTTACCCGGTCGCTCGTAGGCAGGTGAATCAATTCCTGTCTTTCGCGAACCTGCTGGCCTTCGTCCAAAGGCTCGTCACTGCCGCCCCACCTATTCCGCTGGCTGGACGCATAGACTACCATGCCGTCGGCCGGAGCTGTTATCTTCGTATTGGTAATATTCGTTTCCAGCTTCTTGACGATATCCTTTTGCTTCTCCAGCGTACTCTTGGCCTCGAGCAGTGCGGCTTCCAATAGCACAACGTCGGCCTTTGCCTTTCTTTTAGCACGCTCCAAAGCCATTTCGGCTTGCCAGACATCGCTGGTAAGCTGTTTCATGGTTCTTTTGTATGTAAAGTCCTTCAACAACTGCCGTCTGTTCTTAGCAAGGGTTACTTCCAGGCTTGCTCTGCTCAGCGCCAGTTCATCGGCTTTGAGCTCGGTTTCAGAGATATACTTGTCCTTAAACAGCCTGAGCGATCCTTCATACTTCTTTCTCGCCTGCTGAACGGCCTCCTCCTTGACCACGATCTGTGCGTTGGCATCGGTGACCTCATTGAGGTAATCACCTTCCTCGTATTTCCTCAAGTCCTCCTTTGCAAATTCCAATGCAAGCTGCGCTGTTTCGAGATCGCTTTCCGCCTGGTTCTTTCCAACGGCAAGTGACTCCTCGGCACTGATAAGGGTCGTCTCGGCATTCTGTAACGTTATCGATTCGGAGACCAGCATATCTTCGAACTTGCTGGCATCGAGCGTCATGAGCAAGTCACCCTTTTTGACATTGGTGCCTTCCGGAATAACGGTGAGGATAGTGGTGCCGCCCTCGACCATACATTTTACAACTTCCTGATCGAGAGCTTTGATTGTTCCGGACTCATCGATACTTATCGTCAACGGCCCGCGCTCGGCTGTAAACATCGGCACATCTTCAGCCGACTTTGCACCACCGCCCCACAGCACTGCAGCAACGACAGCCACAACAATTACTGAAACCGTGACTATCAGCACCAGTCTTGTCTTTTTGTCTTTCATATTTATCATTCTTCTATCGCCTCCGGGTCAAACTCCTGCCAGAGCCCTTTTTCGTCAACCTTTAACAACCCCATATCTCTTTGCAACTCCAACTCGGTCAATCTATAGTCAATCACCGCCGCTGTCAAAGCATTCTGTGCAGATACCAGTGCATCCTGTGCTTCGAGTATATCCCTCATTTGCGCCCGGCCCTCTTCCAAAGACATTTCCGCTCCCTTCACACGTTTTTGAGCGACTTGTACGGCGCGTGCCTGGATTTGAAGGGTCTCTCGTGTGGACTGCAGAACGCGCAGCCTGTTTCGCACGTCCAGCTTCACCTGGTCTTCGAGATCCTGTGCGGCTCGAACGGTGCTTTCGAGGTCAATCAAACTGTTTCGATAGTTGTTTCGCTCAGCGAGTCGTTCGATAGGCAAATCAAGACTTAGCAGGGCCGAGTAGGATGCCTCATCCAGTCGAACCCTGGCATCGCGACTCGTAGCCGAGCCTACACTTCGCCGCCCTCCTGCCGAGGCCGAGCCAAAGAGGGTCAGTTCGGCGCCGAGCTGGTCGGCGGCTACTACAACCGCACGCTGAGCATCAAAGACGCTCTCTATTGCAACCTGGAGATCCAAGCGATTCTCCAAGGCCAGCATTGAAGCGCGCCTCCTGTCTATTTCGTAAGCACCGGCGCCCTGTTCGCCTGGCAGTTCGGGTTCTACAGGCGCATCGGCAGGCGGAATGTCTTCGTGCGGATCTCTGACAAATTTGCTCAAGTCGATGATGTCCTTCGATACGATATCGACAATCTTATCCAATTCGGCGCGGTCGAGTTCGATCCTGGCATCCACGGGCAAACCCAGGAGAATCTTGAACTCGTCAAGGCTGCGCTCATATGCCTGCATGGCAAGCACCCATGAATTTCGAGCCCGCAATTCGTTCTGAACCGCCTGGTCGGCCTGAATAATGTCCAGGTCTCCGGTTTCCGCCCGCTGCTGCGACCATCTGGCCGAGACAACCGCCCTTTGATAGTTGCCCTTCTCATTTGCGACACGGTCAACGGCCCGCAAGACCGCCAGATACTGCGTGGCGATATTCACTGCAAATACTCGTTTGTACCGCTCAAACCGCCAGATTGCATAGATGACATTTCTTTCGGCCTGCGTAAGCGGCTCAGTAACTATATGCGATCCACTGCCCCGCAGCAGCGGCACGGATACGGAGGCATCGGCCTGAAGGCCCAGAGAAGAAGCCCCTCCCATCGTAAACAGGTTCGCCAAGTCAACGGCAATCTGGGTGCTAAACGCCGCTCCGCTCTTCAGTACCCTGCTTAGTCCGCTTACGGAAGACTGCTCAGCGCCTGATACGGCGCGACTTCCTGTGGTATCGGAGCTGACCGAACTATCGACGGTTTCAGTGAGGAAATTGCGAAATGCATCACGGTTAAGGTCAAGCCTTAGAGCCACCTGATATATGCCTTCTTTCTGGGCTTGATAATCCGAGTTATTCTGTGCCCCTACCTGCAACGCCTGCAGCAGGGTCAGAATAACTGTGTTGCTGTCTTCCACTGAAACAACCAGCGTCGCATCAGCATCATCCTGATATTCGTCTTTGGGCCAGTGTTTTGGCTTCTCCAGCTTATCGGTGCCCAATGACCAGGGCCCGGAATATGGCAGATTCTGCTGTTCGAGCAAGCGCCGTCTCAATATGTTCGTCGGGCGTATTATGCCGAAAGGTTCTGTTCTGCCGAGCGCCTCCTCCTGTTTCTCTGCAATTATGCCGGCGGCAACCTCGTCGGCATTCTTATGATGATCCGATACAGAACGGCACCCGGCCTGGACAAGAAGCAGGCATAGCAGGACTGTAAGCATGGCCATGTTTCTTCGCCTATTGGCTCGGCCACACCCGATACAGCTAAATTTGCATACCTTCACAAGATATCCGGACAGCTTCTTGGCTCCCAGAAACTCATACAACAAATGAACCATCACACATCCTCATCGGCCCGGATTGACACCTGGATTCATAGCAACCAGCAATACTTTGGCTATAGAAAACTGTCGGGCATAACACCTTGTACATTTACCCCAATCAACCGAGATTAACATAGTATTACAGATTCTGCGATTCTACCCCTACATCTTCCTATTAAACTTCCTTGGCTCGCAGGGTAACTTCATTATACTATAAAGACTTACATAACAAAAGGCCAAAACGCCCTTCTCCAAGTACATCGCACGAACACTACTTCCCGCCCCGAACAGAAAATACATGGGTGGTTCCGGTAATATCTGCACGCTTTGGCCAGCCGGCGAGTAATCGGATGCGAATGGACAACAACCACTACCCTTCAACAGTTGCCCAGACGCTTGAAGCGATGAAATTGTTGCAGAAAAATCCATCTGATTTTCGTTGCAGGACGACCAGAATGCGTGTAAACTGCGATATAGTACAGGTGTTGGCGGCGTAGCCAAGAGGACTAAGGCGACGGTTTGCAAAACCGTTATTCGTCGGTTCGAATCCGACCGCCGCCTGTTATTTTCGGTGTTTTAGGCCATTTGGATAGAGGGCGGCGCATAGCCAGGAAAGACGGTATTTAACGTACCCCCCCTGCTGCCGTCGTTAATCCGCTGAATTCCAAAAAATAACTTCATTCATTTCAAAAAAAATTGCCAGATTGCTTGACACAACAGCCCGTTTGGGTGTAAACTAAGATATATAAACTAAGGCATCTTCTATTTATTTCTTCCTCTGCCCCTGCGCAACGCAGGGGCACTTTTTTGCGCATTGGGGTTAGGTCGCTTTGATCGCATTATAGCGAACGAACAAGCCTTTGACATCCGCAAGGAATATCGTTTCAATACTCTGCGAAGAAAGCAACCTATAAGGTGTTCTTCGGACAAAGGGAACAAATCAATGAAAACCAATTTCGCAAGTAAGATCATCGAACTGGTCGAAGGCGATATTACGGAAATGGAAACCGACGCCATTGTAAACGCCGCCAACTGCCAACTGATATTGGGCGGCGGCGTCGCCGGGGCTATCAAGAAAAAAGGAGGCCCGAAAATACAAGATGAATGCAGCAAAATCGGAGGAACCTTCGTCGGCGGTGCAGTGATAACGACCGGCGGTAACCTGAAAGCAAGATATGTAATACACGCCGTCGGCCCCCGCATGGGTGAAGGAAATGAAGACGAGAAGCTCCGAAACGCCACTCTTAACTCATTGAAAGTCGCCGACGACAATAATCTCAAGAGTATCGCCTTCCCGGCAATAAGCACGGGCATTTTCGGTTTTCCTATCGACAGGTGCGCCAAGATAATGCTCAGTAACACCATAGAATATCTCAAAGAACAAACCGGCATTGAGAGGGTGGTATTCTGTCTGTTCGACCACCTCGCCTATCAGGTCTTTGAACAACAGTTGACGCCGGAGACAGAATGATGAGAGCGATGGTGTTGCATGGGTGCTGCCCGGTCGAAGAGCGGCCATTGAAACTGGCCGAGTTACCCGTCCCAATTCCCGAGGATAATCAGATACTCGTGAAGATCTCGGCTTCCGGCTTATGCCATACGGATATCGACGAGATTGAAGGAAGACTGACTCCCACTATCTGGCCTATTGTTCTCGGCCATCAGGTAGTTGGAATTGTGGAGCAGACGGGCTCTAAGGTCACGAGATTCAGAAACGGACAGCGTGTCGGGATTACGTGGCTTTGGTGGAGTTGCGGGCGATGCGGATTCTGCCGGTCCGAACGCGAGAACCTTTGCGATGATGCCAAATGGACCGGAAAGGATGCCAACGGGGGCTATGCGGAATACATGGTTGTGCCGGAAGATTTCGCTCACCTGATCCCCAAGGAATTCTCCGATGCGGCAGCGGCCCCGCTGCTTTGTGCCGGTGTAATCGGGTACCGCGCCGTCAAACTGTCCGAGATTAGTGACGGGCAAGTTGTCGGACTTTTTGGTTTTGGCGCATCCGCACATATCGTAATCCAGGTCATAAGGCATAGGTTTCCGAACAATCCGGTTTTCGTTTTCACTCGGAGCGAAGAACATAGGTCATTGGCGAGCAGCCTTGGCGCAGCGTGGACAGGTCGCCCCGAGGATTCTCCCCCGGAGATGATCAGCAGGGCTATCGACTTTACGCCTGTGGGGGAAACGATCCAAAATGCGTTGGCCGTGCTGGAAAGAGGCGGCCGACTGGTCGTAAACGCGATTCGCAAGGAAACTTTTGTTCCACAACTTGATTATGGTGAATATCTATGGCTGGAAAAGGAAATTAAGAGCGTTGCCAATGTTACTCGGCAGGATGCCGCCGAATTTCTGCCACTGGCCGCTGAAATTCCTATCCGCCCGGAAATCCATGAATTCGAACTGGAACAGGCCAACGAAGCACTGATCCAGTTGAAACAGGCTAAAATTCGCGCCGCGGCGGTCCTGAATCTCAACTATTAATGCACCATAACCCGCTGAAGGGGCGCCGGGAGCCAAATGCCTCAAAAGCCCGGCACCAGTGACGTGGCAATGCGATTGTTTTTTCGGAAAACTTGGTTTGAAGCCTTGATTTCGCCGGGGGAATCTGGTATTTTTGGCATTGCTATGGATTTGCCTTGGGGCTCACAGCAAGGGACGGCAAGCTTGGGTCCAAGGACGACAAGAATGCTTTTGGGAAGGTGTGGTAATGGAGACGAAGTTCAACGTCTTTGAAATCTTCCAAATAGCTGAGAAAATCGAACGCAACGGCGCTAAGTTTTATCTCAGAGCCGCTGAGTTGTTTGATGATTCCGAGCGCCGCGACATATTCTATAAGCTGGCTAACTGGAAAGCCCGGCATGAAAAGGCGCTTGCAAAAAGGAGGAAGCTTTTTTCCGAGAAGACGGGGCAGTTTGGGACGTTCGACCCCGACAACTACGTGCTTTCGAACCCGCACGTATTGGTAGGACTTGCCGCATTCACCGCCAAGCCGAGCTTCCGGGATCATATGTCGGGGCACGAAGGCAAGAAGGAGATTTTCAGGACAGCCGTTAGAATGTCCAAACAAGCTATAGTCTTCTACGAAGGCCTGAAGGATTTCTCACGGGACCCTGCGAGCAGAGATACAATCGACCAGATTGTTGAAGAGGAAAAGAAGCATATTAGCATTCTAATGGAAGCAATGGAGGAAAAGTAGTCCACTAATCGGTAGTGTACGACAAACAGAATATCTGGCTTTTCGAAGGAGGAAAGCAGGAGGCGCACATGTGAGGGCATAGTACTCGCCGAACATTGAAGCCCTCGTGATTTGTGGACAAAGGATTGTCCGACTGTTCGGCATTTCTTGACATGAGCAGCAGTTCGTTTTGCGGACGCTGCAACGAGACGAGATCGGCGGCTTTGTGTGTTTCGCTGATCAGAGATATCGGTACATTGAGGGGTGGGTTTTATGGACTCGGATAAGAAAGAATCTGCGGATCGAGAGCAGGGCGAATCAGCTGCAGGGGTTCTTGAGAAGTTGACGCGTCAGTTGCATTCGTCCAATGCATCAATCAGAAGACAAGCTGCGTTCAACTTGTCCTGGATGCAGGAAGACGGAATGGAGCTTCTTAAAGAAACCCTCTTCGGCAATCTTGGGGAAAGCACCAAGAACGCAGCAGCTTACGGGCTGAGGAAGATGCGTGGGAGAATGAAGAAACTGGCGATGGAAGCTCTGCGGGATGGTCTTAAGGAGCGTGATAAGTCCACAAGGGAGGTATGCCGGCGTGCCTTGGAATTGATGGGAGAAGATGAGAAGAAGGCTCAAACACGCAGCAAAGGGACGAAACGTAAAATACAGAGTATTGGGGGGAAAGGCAAGGCAAACAATAGAACGACTGCCGAGCGGCGAAGTTGAGTTCGACAATCGCCCGCAGACCGACGACAAACGCCTCAGCGACACCGAATAAAGCGATTGTCATCAATCGAAACATGGGGGAGGTGTTCTCTGACTTCCTTGATAAAGCGCCAACCGTCCTTCCAATACCCTGCCGTCGGTTTCAAATTGGCGCCAAAAGCGGCGAAATAGCGGTTTATGCTGGCGATAAGAAGCTCCCTGAGATACTTACTCAGCATCGAAGCCAATGAGACGGGCAAAAATCGCTCGTCGGCGCCGACGGCAAAATGGACTCGCATCCGCTTTGCTCCTGCGGTCAACTGATAACTGCTGACAGCCGGAGTCTCTTGCAGGATTGTAAGGTGCATATCAGCAAACATCCTCTGGAGACTTTCTCGGTAATGGACCCGCCCCCCCTGCCTATCAACCATCACCTGCAAATCATCATCCGAAGAGTTATTCAATGCACGCTTTATAAGTGTGGCCGTGGCGGTAAAAAGTACGTTTGCCTTATTCTTGACACTGCTGACCATTCTGTTGTAGTGCGCCACGTCAAAGCAATAACTGCTCAAATCGACGAGTTTCATGCTATTCCCAGATAAATCGTCGGCAAATACCGATGCGGCGATTTTCCCATCGGCGGCATCGGCGTCAAGAAGATGTTCGTCCATACTTTCATACCACGGATATTCTCTCAATCGCTCAAAGCAGGTCGGGCATAACAGCATCAGGAGTTCGTTCAGCGTGGCCGGCTCGGCACCAAGGCATCGCAAAGACGCCAGGATTGTCCGTTCGAGAGTTCCTATTCCGCGAGATCTACTGTAGGCTTTTTTGCTGTCGGCTATGACCAGACGCCCCGCAAGATGTCTGCGCGTCTTGCCCACGCTCTTCCTGAGAATCTGCCACATATCCGCTCTTAGCAACTCAGCGGGGAGGGAAAAAGTGCTCGACGATACAACCAGAGGCCCCAAAATCGGCCCAAAACCAGCCTCGTCAATTCCCACCAAGATTGCCATCCGTGTGTATCCTTACCATCCGTGGTAACGGCCGTTCCCTGCGTTAGGCAGGATTGGCCGCTGCTCGTTGCCATTTTCGGAGTATTATAGCATCGGCAGCAAGCATATCAATCTTCTTATTGACCTGCCCTTGCCGGTCAGGGGCCGAAGGGCTCAGAGTAAACAATCTGCGATATGAGATGATTCGCCGAACGAATATTTAAGTATTATAAAAAGGTAATCAGGACATGCCGGGGCTCGGCGCAGCAGCACGCCAGCTTGCCGCATCGTCCCATGTGGCCGGGTGCGCCGTCGGATTGACAATGTGAAGCGACTGACCTCCGCCATCCGTGCTCGGATACCAGGTATCGCTGTATTCGAACCTCATTACCGCAGCCTCCAAAGGCCAGGCAAGAACCGCAACAATCTTTTCGCCGCTGCCGCTCAGACCGCCGGTATAGGTTCCGGCAATCCTCGGACCGTAGCCATAGCGCGTCCTGAAGGCTGTAATATTACTTACCACAACGACATACTGGCCAGGATCAAGCTGTATCGCCGGAAACTCAAACACGACGCCGTCAAGAAGGCGGACTCCCTCAAGATCTATGCGTGTGCCGCTGATATTACACAACTCCATGTAATCGTAATCCCCGCTCACGCTATCGTTGTACATCAATTCCGTTATTCGCAAGCCGGCCATGACATCCAGGTCGTTGTTGAATGGATAATTCTCGGTCGTTACCGTGGAAGCAGCTTCCAATTCGGCGGATATCAGGAAATCACTGCTGCCTAACCCGCCATTGAGGCCGTGTATAGCAAGAACATTCTCGCCCGGCCTCAATGCGCCGATGTACTCGGAGACATTAATGAACTCAAACTCAACCGCAACTGAATCGGCGTGGTCATCGTTGGCTTCGGAATTCCACGCCGGCGTGCCGGCAAAGTTGCGCCTCGCTGTTTCAAGCTCCGTTCCGTTGAGGTAAACGACAAACCCATCGTCATATCGTATCTTGAGCGTCAGATCAGTGAAATCGGCCAGGTCGTCGCCGTTAACAGTAAACGGAATGCGAATATTGCAGGTGGAATTGATCTCATCCATCTGTGCTTCAACGTCGAGGGATATCAGGCCCTCATACCCTGAACCGGTCTCAAAGCCCACGCCGCCCGGACTCCCTGAGCCGGGCGCCCAATTCGAATCGTCAAATCCAGGATCTGATTTCCACGTCTCGCCGATGTGCCCGTCGTAAAGAGGCACGATCGCCGTCTTGTCAGCATCCTCGGCAGCGAGCGTAAAGGTAGTAATGATCGTTTCGCCGTAACTATTTGCGACGCCGGGCGTCGGCAGGTCGAAGAAGTCGTAGTTGCTTGAACCATCGGGAGCGCGGCCCTGAGAAATATCAGTCGTCTGAGGACCGTAGAGAACCTGGTCAACAAGGTTCAAGTCCGCGTCGAACAGGGCAATCAACTCGCCGTCGGCGGAAAGCTTGAAATTCAACTCAGATGCATTTGTCCCGCCGTTAGGCCTGAAAACCGTATGCCCTGACGGAGGAACAAAACTCAAGTCAACAATCCGATGCTTGGCCTTCTGATTCACCGGATTATCCGTCAGGTACATCCCGCCTATCGAAACAGGCTGAGGATGAGGATTGTAAAGCTCCACGAAATCATCGTCGAAGAGCACCTGACCGTTGGCCAGCCATTCGTTGATCTTGAGCATATCAGGATCGCCCAGAGGCTGGACGATATTCGCCACGCCGAACGTCATCTGGTTGAGCTTCCACTGCCGATCCCAACCTACCCGGCCGATCGAGTAATCATTGATCTGGCAGCCGAACTCCACCGAGTCGATAAGGTCGTAGCTGCCGTCCGGATTCGCCTTGTCGTACAGATACAAACCTTCGCCGTCGGCAGAAAGAGCGAACCCGAGGTGGTTCGCATAGGTCGTCAGATCGCCGAAGAGAATCATGTAATCGCCGGGGTTCATAGTGGTAGTAGCAACCGTCGTCGAACTGAACTCGAACTTGTTCGGCTCAGCAGGGTCATCGGTAAGACACATCCCCGTCAAATCTATAGGACCGGGGCCGTCATAATAAAGCTCGATAATGTCAGGGTCCGTCCCGTGGGTATGCGCGAGAATCTCGTTTATCAGCAGCTCGGAATGCGAGGTGTCGATTGTCCATGTGCGAGAGACAGCAGGACTGTCTGCGCTCTGCCAGACGGCTGCGGAGTTCTTGCCTATCGCGTAAAGCGTGTAAGATGCGCCGTTGCTCAGGCCTGTAAGCACCACAGGCATATCGACCGTTCTCTCGGCGCTCCAGGGGCCCGTCGGGCTGTTCAGAGAGTACTTGTAGCTGACGATTCCGGGCCCGCCGACGGTCAAAGTCGCGTTGGTCTTATAGGTTACCGCGTAAGGCTCGCCGGAGATAGCGGCCCCAGCCGGGACCATCGC
>JAFGCD010000085.1 GCA_016932835.1 Sedimentisphaerales bacterium | reverse complement strand
GTTCATCCCACGTCTCCAGCGAATATTGGTGCTTCGGCTCGCCTGCAGTGGATGAACCTCGAATTCTAATGCCGCACCTGCCGACGAAATCAGGCGAATCGGTGATATTGACACGTCCGCCGCTGACAGGTTTCTCCATGAAGGCGGCGAAACACCTGGTGTACATTGAGTCATTTATTAACTGGCCTTTGGTATCGACGACGACTATGGGTATGTTGGAATTGAACCCACTTACGGCTGAAGACAGGCCGACGTATGTCTTGCTGACAAACGGCCCAGGCGCCTTGCCCGGCTCGAACACCCGCGCGATAACTTCCGTCGTATAAACCAGCGGTATCGGCCCGGTATATTCGGTGGAAGTCTCAGAAGGAACCGTACCGTTGGTGGTGTATCTGATCACAGAACCCTGCGCCGGGTGAGTCAACGACAAATCGAGAGTGCCGACAAATGTCCCCCCGGGATGGGAGAAATACGGTACGCCGGACATTCTTTCATAGCCCGGGTAATTCGCGGCTCTCGGCGACGGATTCGGCAAATACTGCTCGACACCGTTATACAAGCCGTAGGATACATCCTGATACTGCTGCGGATATCCGAAATCATTAAAACCGTATTCGGACGACCTGTACTCATGAATGATGTACTCGTGCGGATCGACCAGCGCAAGATACCCGCCGTCGCCGCCAAGCGTGAAGTTCGTGTGATAATACGAACCGTCCCAATATGGAAGGTTTTCGGGGTGGTCTTCGAGTTCTATGCCCGATGCGAAGATCAGCATATGTCCGCCGGCGCCGAGATACCTGCGAGGCAGCGGCCATTTCCGAAGTTTCTTTTCGTTGTCTGTAAGATACCAGCCGCCCAGGTATATCTCGTCCGGACCGGGGTTGTGAATCTCAAGCCAATCGGGATAAACTACCTGACCTTGTACGACGGCGTAGTTATTGTATTTGTTGCGAGCCATGAACTCGTTTATGACGAGATTCGTCCCCTTTGCGCCCCAGTATTCCGCAAGAATTGCCAGATCCCGACTATTGACCCCATCCACGCCGTCGAGATTCTCCTGGCAGCTGGAATACTCACACTCGGGAGCAAGCCAGCGGTCAGCCAACTGAGCAAGGTCAAGGCTGTTGATGCTGTTGTTTCCGTCAATATCCCCTTTGGGCGACACCGCGCCGCAGAATGCAACTAAGACAAACAACAGCAGAATACCCGTCAGATGGGTCCTCGCAGATGGGCGCATCCAAATATCTCTTCCTGGACCAAATTCCCTGGTGCCTAATATGTTGAAACCATCACCTATCCTGAATAACATCGTTTCACAGGTCGATTTGATGTGCAAGCCCGCCGAAATCACCGGCGGATTCCCGCACCTTCAATCTGCTTAATAATAGCATATCGGCAACATAGACGCAAGAGTTTTAAGGTTTGAAAGCGGGTTTTTGCTCGATTATAGGACGCCCCGCCACAGCACAATGGAGATGCTCCGAAACCACAATTCTTCTTGTATATTACCTGGACGCAGAAAGCGACAAGCCCTGGAACCGTTGTCTCTATAAATAGTCTCTACCTGACAGAATGCGGAACAAGGAAAAACCGTCCGCAGATCGTGCCACCAAATGTATGAAATAAAGGTTATTCGGACGGTATTGAGTTGGTTTCCGGCGTTGTAGTCCGCTGCTGCTATTGCCGCAGCAACAAACCAACGACTACCTGATTAGCTTTGCGACTTGTTTGAAGTCTGGGTTGTCCGCGGTTTTGAGCAGGTCGAAGAGAACCATTTCTGTTGACGCCGGCTTGGCGCCCTCAGCGGATAACCTGTCGAAGGCAATCTGTTTGTTGGCGAGTGTCCTTGAGGAAACGGCATCGGCTACTACCTCTACGTCATAGCCGGCGGCGAGTAAATCGCGTGCGGTCTGGTATATGCAGACATGGGTCTCGATGCCGCATAGAATGGCCTGCCGGCGGGACAGGTTCGTTATAGCCGTTTTGAAATCTTCGTCTCCGCAGCAGCTAAACGCCGACTTGTCGAACGGCTCAAGGCCGCCGAGCAGTTCGGCGATTTCCGGTATTGTCGGCCCCAGGGCATCAGGGCATTGTTGGCACCAGAGGATTGGGATTTTTAGAATCCGGGCGGCCTTGATGAGGATTTGAACGTTCTTGAAAAGGGTGTTTTTCTCGTGCATCAACTGGGCGAGCTTGCCCTGGACATCGACAACTACGAGACAACAATCCTCTGCTTTAAGCATTCCTTTGCTCCAATTGCTGTAATGGTGTCTGTCCCCGTACTGAAATACGCATGCAGCGAGACTATTTCGAGCGTGTCACAACGATCACCAACTCTATCTGCGTTGCGTCCTCGTCAAATTCCTTGATTGCTTCGCCGTCTATAGGTCTGGTCAATCTGGGTCTGGGCGGAGCCATTAAATCGGCGGCTTTATCGTCCGCAGCGAGCACGGCCCGACCACGCAATTCCTCGGTTACACTGTTGAGCAGGGCAAAATCCTTCGCCAGACGAACAGAATCCTGAGCCGTCGCCTGACCTGCAATTTCGCTTATCTGGTCGGGAGTAACCGCATCAACAGCTACTGCCTGACCTAAGATATCTGTCTCCACGAAAAGCTTGGCCGAATCCAATCTGGCCCAGTTCTTCTCCACACGGTCCAGCAGACGGTTTAACCCGTTCCGCCCACAGGTAAGGACATAAGTGGTTCTCTCACCGAAGCGATCTCGACTTTTGCAATCCAACAAGCCGTTCTCCTCGATGGCCCTGTTGATCGACGCATCCATTTCTCTGAATTCAGGCGTCTCTAATTCGAGCCTGCCGTTGAATTTTGCGAGCATAACCTTCGGAATCGCTGTCCCCTTCCCACTTCCTCCAAGTCCGGAATTCACAACTGCCGATCGGCCCGAACCGCCCGGCGGGGCAACAATCGTATATACGACGGCACCCAGTACCGCCATAAGTGCAATCATAGCAGCGGCGGCGAGGACCTTTCGGAAGAAGAGTTCTCTTATGCCCGCCCGTTCGTTGGCCGCAGCGGGCTGCTTGCCAAGCAGCGATCTCCTCGCAAGTTTTGCCATTACGTCTTCGAGTATTTCCGGCGGGGCCTTGGCAGCCGGCAGCGAGCCTATCAGCATTTTGCATTTCTGCAACTGCACCAGACGTCGAGCCACTTGGGAATCGTTTTTGAGCAGTCTTTTGACTTCTGTCTGCTGCCTGACGGTGAGTTCACCATCGATGTAGCCATTAAGCAATCTCTCGATATTCTCAGGACGAGCTTTCATTGCAAAAAGGCCTCCATAATATCTCTCAGATTGCTTCTGGCCCGGCTGAGCCTGCTTCTTACCGTCCCAAGCTGAATGTCGAGCACCCCTGCAATCTGAGCATAGTTCATACCTTCGATATCCCTCAACACCACCACAGTCCTTTGAGCATCATCGAGTCTCATCAGAGCCCTCACAGCCATTTCACACAGTTCTTTCCTCTGGACACGCCCTGCAGGATCGGATGCACTATCATCTCTTAAAAAATCCCTTAACAATTGCTTTTTGCTGTCGTCGGCCTGGCCCTGCTGTGTCTCCAGCGACCTGACAGCGAGTTTCACATTCCTTTTCCGGTAATTCAACGTCAGGTTCACGGCAATCCTGAATGCCCAGGTATAAAAGCTGCTCCTGCCTTGAAACCTGCCTATGTTCTCTATTACTTTGACAAAGGTCTCCTGAGTAAGTTCCGCTGCATCGTCGCTATTTGAGCATATTTTCAGTATTACGTTGTAGATTCGATCCTGATACTTGAGTATCAGCCGCTCCATAGCGTCGGAATCGCCGCGTTGACACCTCTCGACCAGTGCAGTATCGTCAATATTTATGTTTGCTGCTTCCAACAGAGAATCTCTCTTATACCAGACCAACCTCGCTCGACAAAGTTCCCTCATTTATAGGAATTTCGGGCTCGATTGCCGGATATAATGGCAGATCAGGCCGATTAGGTCAATCTAATTCGACAACTTCGGCGGACAACGCATAGCGCACTCGCACGGCAAGTGCCGGAAACCCCCAGCCTTTTATTATCATCACCCAGGCAAGCATCCTCAGTGCCCGCCCGCGTCCGGAAAAGAACCGGGGCCTGCACTGAACTGTGCAGGCCCCGGATTCAAACAAATCTGTGACCTCGTCTCCGCATAAAGCGGAAACAGCGGTCATACGATTAATTCGGCCACTTCTCTTCGTCAAGGAAGCTGTCAAGCAAGACGCTGTAGTCCTTGAAGTTGACCTTCTTCTCATTCACAGCTT
>JAFGCD010000084.1 GCA_016932835.1 Sedimentisphaerales bacterium | reverse complement strand
CTCCTTGAGTTCTGTTGGAAAAACCGTTCAAAACACACTCAAGGAGGCTCTATGCACATCCCGTGCCAAAACGGGTAATCGCGTGAGGAGATTGCCCGTTGAAACCGGGGGAATCATTGATAGAATAGCATAGTTTCAAGCACAGCTTTCCAGCAGGGGAGCCGCTGTTATTCGTTAAACGGCATCTTATTGAGGCTTGCACAAATGAACCGACGCAATTTTCTCAAGGCTCTGGGAGCAGGAGCTGCGGTGCTTGCTCTGCCGAGATTTGCCAGGGGCGCCCGGAGCAGTGCCAATCGCCCGAATATTCTGTTCATCTTTGCCGACGACCAGACGTTTGAGGCGGTCCGGGCGCTCGGCAACGACGAAGTGCATACGCCTAACCTTGACAGGCTCGTCGCCGGCGGCACGACGTTCACCCATGCTTACAACCAGGGCTCGTGGACCGGGGCCGTCTGCGTCGCCAGCAGGACGATGCTCAATACCGGCATGTTCCTCTGGCACGCGCACAAAGTCGATAATAAAACGGATGAACGATTTCAGCAGGGCGCGAAGATGTGGTCCGAGCTTATCGACTCGGCGGGCTACGATACCTACATGACGGGGAAGTGGCACGTCAAAGCCGATGCAAAATCGCTGTTCGATACGACCGCCCACATTCGAGGCGGGATGCCGCAACAAAGTCCGGAGGGCTACAATCGTCCTATTGAAGGCAAGGCCGACCCGTGGCGCCCGTACGACAAGCAGTTCGGCGGGTACTGGGAGGGGGGCAGGCACTGGAGCGAGGTGCTCGCAGACGATGCAGTTGCTTTTTTGGAGCAGGGCTCGAAAGGCGAGAACCCCTTCTTTATGTATCTGGCCTTCAATGCACCGCACGATCCGAGGCAGTCTCCGAAGGAATACGTCGATAAATACCCTCTCAACGGCATCAAAGTTCCTAAGAACTTCGCTCCCGAGCACCCTGATAAGGATGCGATCGGCTGCGGGGCCAAGCTTCGAGACGAGCGTCTGGCGCCTTTTCCGCGGACGCCTTATTCGGTGAAGGTAAATCGGCAGGAGTACTATGCGATAATCACGCACATGGATGCGCAGGTGGGGCGGATCCTTGGTGCACTTGAGAAGTCCGGCAAGGCCGAGAACACGTACATATTTTTCTCTGCCGACCACGGTCTGGCAGTCGGGCGCCACGGTCTGATGGGCAAGCAGAACCTCTACGACCACAGCGTCCGCGTGCCTCTTATGGTCGTCGGGCCGGGGATCAAGAAAAACGCCAGGATCGATGCGCCGGTCTATCTGCAGGACATCATGCCGACGACGCTGGAACTTGCCGGGGCGGAGAAGCCGGACTACGTCCAGTTCAAGAGCCTAATGCCCCTGATGCAGGGCGAAACAAAGAAATCCTACGATGCCATATATGGCGGCTATCTCGACGTTGCGCGGATGGTCACGCAGGATGGATACAAGCTGCTGCTGTTCCCAAAAGCGAAGAAGGTCCTGCTTTTCAACCTCAAGGAGGATCCTCAGGAAATGACTAACCTTGCGGCGCAGCGCAAGCAGGAAAAGAGGATTAAGAAACTTTTCGCCAAGTTACTCGCACTCCAGGAGCAAACCGGCGATCAGTTGGACCTCAAGGCCCTTTATCCGGGTTTGCTTTGACGGGTATGTTACGAGTATCATCGATTCGCAAAAAGATGGAGTCTGCTATGCTGAGACGACGTGATTTTCTTAAATCGGCGGGCCTGGCAGCGGCTGGTCTGGCTTTGGGCAGCGGGTGTGCTTCGTTCGGCGGAAGATCGCCCGGTGCGGCCCGGCCCAACATTATTCTGTGCATGACCGACGATCAGGGCTTCGGCGACACCGGCTACAACGGGCACAAGTACTTGAAGACGCCGGTTCTCGACGAGATGGCGGCGACGTGTTTGAGGTTCGACCGTTTCTACGCCGCGGCGCCTGTCTGCTCGCCGACGCGAGGCAGCGTAATGACGGGCCGGCATCCTAATCGCTTTGGCTGTTTCGCACCCAACTACTCAATCAGGCCCGAGGAAATCACTATTGCCGAGGTGCTCAAGAGCGCCGGTTATGCAACGGGCCACTTCGGCAAATGGCATCTGGGGCCGGTAAAGGCCGACTGCCCCGTCAATCCGGGCGGCAGCGGCTTCGATGAGTGGCTCTCACACGACAACTTTTTCGAGATCGACCCGCCGCTGACCCGTAACGGCGAGCCGGCGAAGGTTATCAAGGGCGAAAGCTCGGAAATAGTTGTCGAGGAGGCATTGAGATTCGTCAAGAAAGCCGCCGAGAACGGAAGCCCATTCCTGGCGGTCGTTTGGTTCGGCTCACCCCACACTCCGCACAAGGCTACGGCTGAGGACAGAGAACCTTATAAGCACCTGTCTGAGAAGGAGCAGCACTATCTCGGAGAGATCGCCGCCGTCGATCGTGCAGTAGGAATGCTTCGCACCGGGCTTGCCGATTTGAAAATCGCCGAAAACACAATGCTCTGGTTTTGCAGCGACAACGGGGCGACGGGTCCCGGTTCGACCGGAGGTCTGCGGGGCAAGAAGGCCAGCCTCTGGGAGGGGGGGATACGAGTTCCCGCTATTCTGGAATGGCCTGACAGGATTCGCAAGCCCTTTGCTGCGAATATTCCCTGCTGCACATCTGACATTTATCCTACCATAATCGATATTCTCGGTCTCGACGTTGACAATCAGGTTGAGCCGGTGGACGGCATCAGTCTGCGCGGCCTCATCGAAGGGGCAATGGTTTCACGTCCCAGGCCGATTGCTTTCTGGAAATACGCCGCCGGCAGGGAGAACAGGAACGAATCCTATATTGACCGGGAGCTTCTCAAGGGCACATGGCGGCAGTTCAGCAATTTCAGGCATCCGCATCCGCGTGTTGACAACTTCCCCGGCCATGCGGCATTGATCGACAATAACTTCAAGCTTCACCAGACCGGCGAAGGTCTCGAACTGTACGACATCTCTGCGGACCCGGCTGAGACGAAGAATATCGCCGTCCAGAATCCCGAAGTCGTCGCCAGGATGAAAGCCACGCTGAACGCCTGGCAGGCTTCGGTGGAGGAAAGCCTTGCAGGGCGGGACTACATTGCCGATTAATCCTCAGAAGGGCATTTTCCAGGATTTTTCAGTCGTCCTCGTGTAACATAATCGGCGTATGCGCAATGATAACCGTGACGATGGCTGGTGCTATGGTAAAAACCGTTAGGCAAGCTGAGGACGACGATCTGGTTGTACGGGCCAAGACCGAAGCCGACGCCTTGAGCCGGTTGTACGAGATGTACTACGAAAAGGTCTTTCGGTTCTGCGTGCATCGGCTCTTTTACAGGGAAACGGCCGAGGATGTTACTTCGACGATTTTCCTGGAGGTCGCTCGCAGGATTCGCGATTTTCGCGGCCTGACCGACCATGATTTCAGGAGCTGGCTGTACCGGATAGCTGTCAACCAGGCCAATGCCTATATCAGGAAGACGCTGCGTCGCAGAAGGCTTCTGGCCAGGGCTGCTGATTCGCTGGGGCCTTCGCCTGAGAAGGGCGGGGGCGATTCGAGGCTCGACTGGCCCCGACTGTACGCGGCCATTATGAAACTGAAACCGAAACACCAGACACTGATTACATTGAGATTTTTCGAGGATCTGCCTTTCGAGCAGATAGCAGAAGTTATGGAAATTACGCAATCTGCGGCGCGCGTTACGATGCACAGGGTGCTCAGGCAGTTGCGAGAGAACTTGAAAGATTCCTTCGAGTGGGAAGCTTAGAATGTTCAAGGACCAGGCCGATTTCGAGGATATTGTGGCTCGGCTGAATATCGACGACGAGCCGAATTTAGCTCACCGCGAGAAGCTCCGCCGGGAGATGCTCTCTGTTTTTGACAAAGAGGCGGAGCAACGCTCAGATGGGGCGAGGGTAATCAAGATTGGGGGCCGATCCTGGCTGCGAAGCCCATTTGTGAAATTGGCCGCCGCTGCTGCGATAGCGATAGTCGCGGCAATCGGCGCGTACCAGTTCAATAAGCCGGACAGTTCGGCCCCGGTGGGCAGCGACGTTAAGACCGAGGACGGGATCGGCGGATCCGAAGCGGTGCATATAGGTACGCCGCAGTTCTCGCCGATTGTGCTGGAACTGCCCAGGCCGATGTTCGTAGGGACGCCGCAATTGGTTCGGGTTGCGAATCTGGAAAAGCCTCTCGGCAAGCCCCGTCCGCCCTTTCTTGCACCAATCGGGACTGCGAATGTCGCTCTGGGCAAGTCGGTGCAAAGCAGTGACGGGGGGCCGCTGGTCGGCGAACTGGGGATGATTACCGACGACGACAAAGAGGGCTCGGATGCGAGCTGCGTAGAACTCGGGCCGTCGGTCCGGCATATCACCATCGACCTCGAAGCGATGCATAATATCTATGCCGTCGTTGTCTGGCACGACCATCGCAAGCCGCGGGTTTATTTCGATGTGATTGTGCAGGCTGCCGACGACGGCGATTTCACTAAGAACGTCCGGACGCTGTTCAACAACGATATCGATAATTCCGCAGGTCAGGGCGTCGGCGGCGACAAGCACTACACCGAGACGTTCGAAGGCAAGCTCATCAATGCCAGGGGCGCCAAGGCTCGTTACATCCGGCTGTACAGCAACGGCAGTACGGGCAACGAGTTGAATCATTACACCGAAGTTGCGGTCTATGGGATACGGGCAGATTAGAGGTCACGGTCGCCGGCTCGCTGCTGATTGACGGGCGAGACATATACGACAGAGGACTCAAAGGTCGAAGTTGTGCCTGTTTGAAAATCGACAGCAGGAAGTTTCCGCGCCCGGGTTGCGCAGATACGGGACGAGCCAATATCAGCAAGAGAGCAGAATGTCCAAACTTGACCACAGTTTCAAAGGTTTGACCTGCAGGATCGGCGTCGATACGGGATTCAGATCGGCGCACAAGACCAAGCTTCGATGGCAGATGCTCTGGGTCTTCAACAGGACCGGTCGAAGGCGGAGATTCATGTCAACGCTAAGGAGAAGAATCATGGGAAGCCCACTGGCAAGACTAACAATCATACTGGCCGCGGCGGCGGCGCTCGTTATCGCAGTGGCTTTGGCGGCGCCATATTCGTCGCCGCAAGCCGCGCCGAGGCTTGAGGCCGGCTCGGCGAATCCGGTTGGGACTCCGCAAGCCGGGCAGGGTGACGGTCTTGCGCCGCTGAAGATCAAACTGCCGGCGCCGGTATTCGTCGATACGCCGCAGGACAATCGCGTTGCGAACCTGGAAAAGCCGCTGGGCAGGGCGCGACCTCCGTTTTTGGCGCCGGCGGGGACGTACAACGCGGCGCTGGGAAAGCCGGTTTGCAGCAGCGACGAAGAGCCTATCATCGGGGATATCGGGATGATAACCGACGGCGACAAAGAGGCTGTGGACGGCAGTTACGTGGAATTGGGGCCGTTTGCACAGCATGTCACCATCGACCTCGAAGCCGAGCACAACATATATGCGGTGGTAGTGTGGCATTATCACAAGCAGCCGCGGGTGTATTTCGATGTTGCGGTGCAGGCGGCGGGCGATCCGGACTTTATCACGAATGTCCGGACGATCTTCAATAACGACGGCGACAATTCTATCGGGCTCGGCGTCGGCGAGGATATGCACTACACCGAGACCAACGAAGGCAAGCTCATCGACGCCAAGGGTGTGCGGGGTCGATATGTTCGGCTTTACAGCAGCGGCAATACCGCCAATGATTTGAACCACTACACGGAGGTAGAGGTTTACGGCAAGACTGTCGGGGACGCGAACGGTCTTGTCGAGCTTCGGCTCGAATTGCCGCGGCCGGTCTTCACGAGTCATGTATTCGATTTCAGCCGGATTCCGAACATGGAGAAGCCTCGCAAGAGTCGGCGAAAACCGCCGATGGTTCCTGTGGGCGTGAAGAATGTCGCTGCGGGCAAGCGGGTTGTCTCGACGGATAAGGAGCCGCTCGTAGGCAATCTGGAGCAGATTACCGACGCCGCCAAGGAAGCCGGGGACAATTTCCTGGTGGAATTGGGGGGCGGACTTGAGAGCGTGACTATCGATTTGGGGGGCGGGTATGATATTTACGCGATCGCTGTCTGGCGCGACCACGGTTTGTGCAAGGTGTATTTCGATGTTGTCGTACAGGTCGCCGAGGATTCGGATTTCACCGCGAATGTCAAGACGCTGTTCAACAACGACATCGACAATTCCGCCGGGCTTGGGGCGGGAAAAGACAAGCATTACATCGAGACTTTCGAGGGGAAGGTGATCGACGCAAAAGGTATCGAGGCACGCTACGTCCGCCTGTACAGCAACGGCAATAGCATGAACGATTTTAACCGCTACATCGAAGTCGAGGTTTACGGCAAACCGGCTAAATAGCAGCGCCTCACGACACACAGCAGAAAACACAGGCCGAGCAGACAGTTTCCGCGAGACGTGAATTGCCCGCTCGGTCTTTTTTTTGGCATTTTTGCTTATCAGGGCCATTTTTCGGCGGGGAGGGGGCATATCGGCGGCGCTCTTGCCTTCGACGGCGACGGCGACTGCGTCGAGGTCTTGGACAGCAACGATTTCCATATCGTCAACCGGATAACCGTCGCGGCGTGGTTCAAGGTCGATGCATTCGACAAGGACTGGCAGGCCATAGTGACAAAGGGCGATCGCAGTTGGCGGCTCCAGAGGAACTGGGACAAAGAATCACTGGAGTTCGCGTGTTCGGGCCTGCTTGTTCCGGGCAACAGACAAGGAAGCGTGTTCGGCGTCGCAGATGTAAACGACGGTCGGTGGCATCATGCCGCAGGGGTGTATGACGGCAAGAAGCTGTCGTTGTATATAGACGGCAAGTTAGATGTTTCTTCAGACGCGAGGGGGAAGATACTCTCGACGGATTCGGCCTTGCTGATCGGGGAAAATTCCGATAAGCCGGGTCGCTGGTTCACCGGCGCCATCGACGACGTTCGCATTTACAGCTACGCCCTGAGCGCAGAGGAGGTTGCGGTTCTGTCCGGACAATAGGGTTTGCAAATCAGCAAATACAAGGCCGGGCCGATGCCGCCCGGCCTTATTTTTTCCTGACGTTTCTAAATGAGCGCCCGGTTTTACGTCAACTCTTCTGATCTGCTTTCGGCTTGTAGCCTCCGCCATAGTACGGGTACTTGTCGAAAATATCTCCATTTCCCAGCACTCGCGGGTCTTTCGTCGCTTTCAGTTTCTCTGTCAGCGTTGCGGCGAGCTTCATTTTTACGTCGAGGTATTCTGCCTGATCGGCGACGTTATTGAGTTGGTGCGGGTCTTCGCGCAGGTCGTAGAGTTCCTCGGCAGGTCTTTTGGCGAAGGCCAGTTCGAACAGTTTTTTCACCTTCGGCTGATTGCGATTCTGCATCATGTATGTTTTTGTCGGCGAGCCGTCGATGTCACCGTATCCCTCCGGGTCTCCGGCGGGCCATCTGTCTGGTTTGAAGTTGCGAATGTAGAGGTAGTCATGCGTTCTTATCGCTCGCATGGGATAGCCGACGCCGCCGGCGCGTCGAATAGTGTGGCGTTCCATTGCCGTGAAGACTTTGTCGCGATCGCCGTCCACTTGTCCGGATTTACCCGAGGTTAGAATATCAAGGAAGCTTTTGCCCGTCATTTCCGCAGTGGGTTTCAGCCCGGCGGCTTCCAAGAAAGTCGGCGCCAGGTCGGACAGGCTGATGAAGTCTTTTGCGACCCGGCCGGGCCGGACCTTCGCGGGCCAGCGAACGGCAAGGGGGACGTTCGTACCACGGTCATAAAGATTGCTCTTGCACCGCGGGAAAGGCAGGCCGTTGTCTCCGGTTATCACTACGAGCGTATTGTCGAGTTCGTCTTTTTCTTCCAGCAGCTTCAACAACCGGCCGACTTCGCTGTCGAACCGCTGGACTTCCCAGTAGTAGTCACAGATGTCGGTGCGGACCTGCTCGCTGTCCGGCAGGTGTGCGGGGACTTCGGCGTCATCGAGGTTCATTCCGCTGTCGAGTCCTGAGCGCCACTGGTAGCTTCTATGCGGGTCGTGACTGCCGAACCAGAAGCAGAAGGGAGCGGTTTCGGGTCTTTTTTCGAGAAAGCCGGCGAAATCCTTGAACCTTGGGCCTGCGGGATTGCGAGTGCGTCCGCCGGGCTCATCGTATCCGGGTCCCCAGCCTTTGCGCGTGAAGCCGACGTGGTAACCGGCTTTTTCCAGCATATCCGGATAAACGCCGAATTTTGCAGGCAAAGTGCTCCACAGGTTGCAGCCCTGTTCGAGTCGCCAGTGCCATTGGCCCGTCAGGATCGCGCCTCGCGAAGGAGTGCACGACGGCGCCGAGACAAAAGCGTTCTCGAAGAGCACGCCCTCGCTTGCGACCCTGTCGAAGGTGGGGGTCTTGATTACTTTGGCCCCGGCGATACTCGCATGAGGCCAGGACCAGTCGTCTGCAATGCAGAACAGTATATTTGGCCTGTTTCGTTTTTGGCTTGCCGGCGAGGCAGCAGGATGCGCCAGCAAAGCGGAGGCGACTCCGAAGGCTTTTAGAAAACTGCGGCGACTGAATTTTTCTGCGTTCATATCCATTGCTCCGATTCATCATCGTTGCTAATTTTTGGTTTTGGCTCCGACTTCTTTTCGCCATTGGGCGAGGCGTTTTCTCAGTTCGGCGACCTTCGCCGGCATTTTCGCGGCCAGGTCGTTCTGTTCGGAGATATCTTCTGCGAGGTTGTATAGCTCGGCTGAGCCGTTGTCGAAGAATTCGATTAGCTTCCAGTCGCCTTTCCTGATTGCGCCTGCGGATTTTCCTCCGAGGAAGTGCGGATTAGCAAGCGGATAGTGCCAGTAGAGCGTATCGCGTTTGAGAGCTGTCTTTCGGCCTTCGAGCAGGGGCAGGAGCGATACCCCGTCGGTGGTTTGGGCCGGCGGGCTCTTGATTCCTGCTATCTCACGAAGGGTCGGGTAGAAATCGACGGTGCTCACAGGTGCGGCGCAGGCGCCGCCGGCTTCGATTACTCCGGGCCAGCGGATAATCAAGGGCTCTCGGATGCCGCCCTCGTAGAGGGTGGATTTGCCGGCCCGCAGCGGGGCGTTTGAGGTGACTCGGTCCTCGCCGCCGTTGTCGCTGGTGAAGATCAGGACGGTATTTCCGGCCAGGGCCAGTTCATCGAGCTTGGTCATAATCATCCCGACACCTTCGTCGATGAGTTCGAGCTGTGCTGCCAGATGGGGGTTGTTCTTTCCGGCTCGATTGCCTTTGCCGGCGCCGGGCTTTTTTTCGTATTTTGCGACGAGGTCTTTCCTGCCTTGAAGCGTTGTGTGGACGGCGTAATGGCTGAGGTAGAGGAAGAACGGCTCATGTTTGTGGCGCTGGATGAACTCAACGGCTTCGAGATTGCATCGGTCCACGAGGTGCTCTCGCGGCTGAATACGCTGCTCGATTTCGCGGTTGAAATGATACGGGTGGAAGTAGCTGCCTGAGGCTATGCCGCGATTCTCTGAGACTATGACTTCGTCGAATCCGTGGACATTCGGGGGGGATTCTTCGGCGCCGTGGTTGGCGTAGCCTGTGAGATGCCATTTTCCTATTATTCCTGTGGCGTAGCCTGCCTGCTTGAGGGCCTCGGCGAGGGTGAGGCAATCGGTCGCAAGGTGTTTGGAGTCGTTGGGTCGGAGATAGTCGGTTATGCCGATTCTTGCGGGCCACTGCCCGGTCATTAAGGCGGCCCGAAAAGGAGAGCATACGGGCGCGGCGGCGTAGGCATCGGTGAAACGGATGCCTTCGCGGGCGAGAGCATCGAGGTTGGGCGTCTCGTTAAACTTGTTGCCGCAGCAGCCCAATTCGGCCCATCCGAGGTCGTCGGCGAGAACGAAGACGATATTGGGCCGTTCCCTGACTGTTTGGTTCTTATCTTTTCGCGGTGCGCTTGCGCAGCCGGGCCAGGCAATCGCCGCAGCGCCCAGGGCCACAGCATTCAAGAATTCACGTCGGCTGCAATTAGTCCAATTCATTTTTGCCCTTTTCATAGAGTCTCAGCGGCTGGCGGGGTATCAAGTGTAGTTGGCGAGGACGCTCCTGGCGACGTCTTCGGTTATTGTTTTCTGGTTGAGCATTGTTTCTATCGACGATGCCATCGTAATCATGCCGTGCTTTGCGCCGGTCTCGATTACGTTTCTCAGGAAGTATCCGCCCTTTCTCCTGATTATGTTTTTGGCGGCTCCGGTGACAACGAGGACCTCGCAGGCGACTCTTTGCCCGCCGTCGGTTGTGGGGATGAGTTCCTGGTGGATTACTCCCTGGAGGGATTCGGCGAGTAGGAATCGCAACTGCCCTTCGTCCGAAGCGGGTGCGTAGCTTATCAGCCTTTCCATGATTTTGTCGATTGATATGACGTGCAGGGTGGAGAGGACCATTACGCCTGTTTCGGCAGCGGTGAGGGCGATTTTGATTGTCTCGTAGTCTCGCATCTCTCCGATTGCGATTACGTCGGGGTCCTGCCTCAGGGCCGCCCGCAGGCCGGTGTAGAAGGTTTGCGTGTCGCGTCCGACCTCTCGCTGCCTGACGATTCCGGTTTTGTTTGTGTGGAGGTATTCGATGGGGTCCTCGATGGTGACAATGTGCTTTTTGGAGGTTGCGTTGATTTCGTCGATCATGGCGGTCATGGTTGTGGTTTTACCCTGGCTCGTGCTGCCGGTTATCAGGACCAGTCCTTTTCTCCTGTGGGCAAGCTCCTTGATGATGTCCGGCAGGAAGAGTTCGTCGGTCGTTTTCGGCTTGGTGGGCAGGATCCTGATCGTTGCGCCGACCTGGCCGTCGAAATAGCCGACATTTATTCGATAGCGTCCGTTCTTGCCGGCGAGCATGAGGTCGAAATCGCCCGTCTCTTCGAGCCTGGTTTTCTGGTCTTTCGTCAGCAGGCCGAGTGACATATCGGCGCTCTGCTTCGCGGTGAGCCTCTCTTTGGTTACGGGGATGAGCTCTCCCCCTATCCGGAACAAGACAGGCGATCCGGCGCAGATGTGGACGTCGGTGGCCTGCTGCGCCTTGGCGTGCTGCAATAGCTGGTCCATGTCTATCATTTTTCCGGCTCCTTTCCCTTTCCCGGTTGCGGTGTCCGTGTAATTTCTATTCGAAGCATTTTTCTCGTCCGGCTTGTCACTTTGGCCCGGTCGCTCATCCGTACAGGCCATATCCATAGTACCTTTTCGGCATCGGTTACGACAAGGACTTTCCTTCGCATATCACGGCCGATGCGTGCATCGCTGAGGAATTTGCCGACTTTTTTTTCGGCGGGCATTCCGAGTGGGACGAATCTGTCACCGTTGCGTCGAGGGCGGACGACGACGGGCCCGGCGATTCTGTCCATATCGAAGCATTCGACGAATCTTTCCATTGGTCTGCGCGTGCCGGTCGAGGGCTGCTGCGGGTCTGTCGAAGCGCATAAATCCGGGACGTTTTCCGCCGGCAGAATCGTTGTTTCGATCAGGTGTTCGCCGGCGCGAGTTCTGCCGGGGATTGCGATTTGCATCGTTTCTTTGTGCAACTGTTCGGGTCTGCTTTTGGGTTTTTCAAAGAGCAGTTTTTGATATTCGTTGCGAACCGTAATTCGGCCCGGCAACTCAATTTTCCTGCCGCCGAGGCTGCTGCGGGCCAGTTGCAGTACTCTTTCGTAGTGTTCTCTTGTGAGGTTTTTCTCGCCGCTGCCGAGGGTTTCAATCGCCCGGCGGACAAGCTCGACCTTTACGGCTGCGCTCGGTGCCGAGAAGGTCTTGCAATCTATGGTGACATTTTCCTTTCGGATTCGAGTCGTCGCCCAGATTTCATCGGCGTGGTCGCATACGAGGTTATAATATTTTCTCGCCGAGAGCGACAGGTCGTACAATCGGTCGGCCAGCGAGCTTTCGGAATCGGCCTGGAGGTCGGGCAGGAGGCGGTGCCGAATGTAGTTGCGTCTGTAGGCGCAGTCGGCGTTGGTTTGGTCCTCTCTGGGCTGCAAGTTCCGCTCCCGCAGGTATTGGATGACTTCACTGCGCGTAACGGACAGCATCGGCCTGACAAAGCGAATGCCTTGCCTTGCGAAGGTTCGCGTCGGCCAGATTCCGGCTAATCCGCGAATCCCCGTTCCCCTGGCCAATCGCTGCACGATTGTCTCGGCGTTATCGTCCTTCTGGTGAGCTGTGGCGACGGCGGTGCAGCGGCGCCGGGCTGCTATGTCGATAAGGTTCTGCATTCGCATTTGCCGAGCGGCTGTCTCAATCGAGAGCTTGTGTGCTCCGGCATACTCTCGCACATTTACCCGCCTGACCTCGACATCGAGGCCGAGTTTGCCCGCCTGGGCAACGACAAAGGCTTCATCTCCGTCGCCGGAGGGGCCCCTGAGCAGGTGGTTGATGTGTGCGCAGAGCAGATTCGGCTTGATGATACCGGCGGCCTTGAGCGTGTGCATTGTGCTGAGCAGGGCGGTCGAGTCTGCACCGCCTGAGATTGCGAGCAGCAGGTTGCCCGGGCGTGCGAACAGTTGCTCTTTTTCGGCGAAGTGCGCTATTTTTTTCTCGAATTGCGACAACATCTTTTCGGCGGCATACATAAAAAAAGGCCTGATTTTCACCAGGCCCGGAATCAGCATACAACAACACATCAAGGCAGGGAAATCGGTTTCGGCTGCGGCATGACGGTCTTACTCAACTCTCCGATGCGTCTGTCTGCAAATTCCTTCCATGTGCTGTATTTCGAATTTTTGCCCTCTGTTTCGACGGCCTCTTTGTATAGTCTCAATGCTTCGGCTTTGTCGTTAAGCTGCCTGTCGAGCAGGGCTGCGGCGCGGAACCTGGCCGGGTACGGGGTGGCGGGGTCCCACTGGAAGGTTCGCTTGAAATAGGCGACGGCGATTGAGTAGTCCTTGAAGTAGTCGTATATCTCGCCGGCCTTGAAGGCTGCATCGTCGATCTTATCGCTGGCGGGGTGCTTGCGGATGACCTCGTTGTATTTGTCCAGCGCCAGCCGGAGCAGGCTGTTGTCCTTGATGAAGATCAGTTTCTTGGCGTCCTTGTGGAGCTTGACGGCTTCTGCATAGAGTTCGTCGGCTTCGGGAATCGAGGCTGTGGCCTTGAGGTCGGGTCCGGCGACGGTTGCATCGACTATGTAGTCGTATTGGACCATCGTATTCAGCGCGTCCAACTCTTTCTTTGCCCACTGGAGTTTCATATTGTTGCCGGTTTTTTCGTAGTGGGTGACCAGTGCCTCGAGCGCCCTCTGGTATGCCTGGCGGTTTATGGCAACCTGTTCGATAATGTCCGCCTCGGCGGCGTTTCGAACTTCAATTACGGAGCCGGCCTTTGCGCGAGGGGGTTTAATCTGCCCTCGTCCCTTGTTGCTGCCGCATCCGACACAGACGTTCAACAGAACAACCAGCACCGCCGTCAAGAATACCCTTGCCATAGTGGCCTCCTTTCACACCGATAGTCCGATCCACCGGTGACGCTGTCAAATCAGTTCCGAATCTGCGTCCATAATCATCAATCGCCCGTCAATCGTCAAGGACAAACATCCAAAAATAGCGCCCCCCGGCGGTGCAAGCGGGGGGGCGGTCAGGCGAATCCTGCGAGTTTGGAGCTTACATCGGGGGGCTGAGCAGTTATACTGTTGCGATTATACCGGTGATTATTCTGCAATGAAAGGGCCCTGCTTATGCCGAAGAACCGAACTGCCGACGAACTTTTGAAGATGGGCTGGTCGTTTCAATTAGCATGCATACTGACGGCTGCGGTCGAATTCGACCTTTTTTCGGTGTTGGACCGCCGGGCAATGAGCGTCGCATCGCTGGCCGGCGAACTCGGGACCGATGTACGGGCAACGGGTATCCTGCTCGACGCCCTGACCGGTCTTGAGCTGCTCTGCAAGCAGGACGATACGTACAGCGTCCCGGCTGAGCTTGTCGAGCTGCTTGCGGCATCGAGGCCGGGGAACATACTGCCCATGCTTCGCCACAACGGCACATGCCTGCGTCGGTGGGTGCAGCTCGGACGCGTGGTCAGGACGGGCCTGCCGGCAGAGAGAATCGCGGGCTCCCTTGATAAGGCGGCTGAGACAGAGGCGTTCATCGGCGCGATGAACAACATTTCCGCTCCGGTAGCCGGCGAGGTAGTCGGGCGTTTGGGGGCGATGAGATTCGGTCACCTGCTCGATGTAGGGGGCGCATCGGGGACGTGGACTATTGCATTTTTAAGGGCCTTTCCAGAGGCCGAGGCGACGATTTTCGATTTGCCCGGCGTGATACCGATGGCCGAGAAGCGGATAGCCGGTGCGGGGCTGAGCGACCGGGTCGCGCTGGCGCCGGGCGATTTCTACAAGGACGATTTGCCCGGCGGCGCGGATATGGCGTGGCTCGGGGCAATAGCGCATCAGAACTCCCGGCAGCAGAATCGAGAATTGTTCTGCAAGGTTTTCGCGGCGCTTAAGGACGGCGGTTATATCGTCATACGCGACGTGGTCATGGATTCGGCGCACACGACTCCTGTGCGAGGGGCGCTGTTTGCGGTGAACATGCTGGTGGCGACGTCGGGCGGCGGGACATATTCGTTCGATGAGTACGCCGAAGACCTCGAAGGCGCGGGCTTTGCCGAGATAGAACTGGTGCACCGGGACGAATTCATGAACTCTCTGATACGCGCCCGGAAGAAATAGCGGCGGGCGTGCAGATGCGGGCGAGAGCGGCTGTTTCTCAGCGGGGCCAGAACTTGCGAAGGTATTCGATGCTTCTTTTGGCGATTGTCTCCGGGTCGGGGTCGTACTTGAAGACTTCGACGCTGAGCCATTTGTCCCAGCCGATATCGTTTATTGCTTCTGCGATCGGCGCATAATCGACGGCGCCCATTCCGGGTCCGTAGAGATTTGCGTCGTTGACGTGGAAATGGCCGACGTATTCGGCTTTGACCGAGCGGATGATTTCGGGCACGGGCCGGGCTTCGGAGCACATTGCCTTGACGTCGAGGTGAATCTTCAGGTTCGGATGGTTAATCTGTCGGACGATCTCCATGCCCTGAGCGACGGTATTTATGAAGTCGGTTTCGACGGGCGAGAGCGGTTCGAGGCAAATGGTCGCGTCGAGGGCGGCGGCTTTATCGAGGACGCCGGCGAGCAGGTCGGCGGCCCTTCGGATTGCGCCGTCTTTAGTTTGGCCTGGCGGGAGGCTTCTTTGCTTCGGCGAGCCGAGGACGAGGATTTTTCCGCCGAGGTCTGCGCATAAGTCGATGAGGCAGGACAAGTAATCCCTTGTCCTGCCCCATACGAGGTCATCTGTGGTAGTCATGTGCAGCCCGGCAGGGCCGGCGAAGAGCCAGTGCAGGCCTACGATTTCCAGGCCGTTGTCGGCGGCGGCTCGGCGGACCTGCTTTCGCTGCTCCGAGGAGACAGCGTCGGCGGAATCGGCCAGGGTGAACGGCGCTATTTCCAGTCCGTCGTAGCCCAGGCGAGCGGCGGCTGCGCAGACGTCGGCGAACGCGACGCCCTCGAACATTTCATTGCAGAGAGCGAATTTCATCAGACCTTATCCGGCACTACGAACGGCTCGCGGTAATTGCGTTTGAGGTACATATTGGCCCATTCGCTGTATTCGCCTACGTACTGCTCCTTTTCCGGGTCCATTGTGAGCATCGGGCCTAACGTCAGAGGCTCGGCCTTGAGGTCCACTTCGTTTGCGGCGAGGTGCTCGAGGGTGCGGTCGAGCGAGTCGATCATTTCTGCATTGTCGCCCAAAGTCTTTCTGATTTCATCGACAGGCATTTTCTTTCCGAGGCGGTACGAGGTATTACCCATGTGACAGAGGGCGCTCGAGAGATGTCCCTTCTCGATATCGGCGTTGAGGTCGGAGACCTTGTGACTTCGGACAGCGTCGATGAAGTTCTGGTGGTGGCCTCCTCCGCCTCCTCCGCTGAACTGCTTAATCTTCTTTCCGTCGTTGTCATAGACCCATCCGCCCCCGTCGCCTGCGGCGAAGTAGCCGTTTTCGCAATGGACTACGACCCCGATGCGGACTCCGCGGAAATTATCCATTGAGCGGTCGCCTTTCTTTTTGGGCAGTCCTCGGACCTCGAAGATCAAAGGAGCGGGCTTGTAGTCGAAATAAATTACGTGCGTATTTGCGGTTTCGCCGGTGTCTCCGGTGTGGCTGACTCCGAGCCTTCCGCCGAAGCTGATGACTCTCGGTGCGAGCTTTGGGTCTCCGAGTGCCCATCTTCCGAGGTCCATCTCGTGGATTCCCTGGTTTCCGAGGTCTCCGCATCCTGTGTTCCAGACCCAGTGCCATTTGTAGTGCAGCTCCTTCCGGCGGAGGGGCTCCATCTCTGCAGGTCCGCACCATAGGTTGTAATCGACGCTGTCGGGGAGTTTGTTCGGGCCGTTAGTGCCGTAAACGATGCCGTTGGTTTCGGGGCCGCGAGGTTTGTAGCAGAATGATCGGACCCACTTGATCGCGCCGATATTGCCGGCGTGTATCCATTCGTATGCGGCCTTGTGTGCTTCCGAGGAGCGTTTCTGTGTTCCCGTCTGGACGATTCGGTCGTATTTTCTTGCGGCCTCAACCATCTTTCGGCCTTCCCAGACGTTGTGCGAGACGGGCTTTTCGATGTACACGTCTTTTCCGGCCTGGCATGCCCAGATTGTAACGAGGGAATGCCAGTGGTTGGGGGTGGCCGAGGTGATCGCATCGATGCTCTTATCTTCGAGGAGCTTGCGGACGTCGGTATAGGTATCGACCTTGGAGCCGTATTTCTTTTCGAAGTTAGCGGCCTTTCCTTCGACGTGGGATTTGTCTGCGTCGCAGAGAGCGACTACGCGCACGCCTTGCTTCTCGTTGAAATAACCTATGTGGCCTCCTCCCTGTCCGCCCGTGCCGACGACGGCGAATCGCAGGTCGTTATTGGCCCCGCGGACGCGGGACTTGGGGGCCGCCATGACCATTGCGGCTCCGGCAGCCATGGTTGTCTTCATGAAATCTCGGCGAGTAAATTTACTCATAATATGTCTCCTTGCCTAATGTCAAAGTCCCGGGTTTTGATTCTTGCTAATCTTTGTCCGCCGAGTATTCGGCGTATCTGGCGGCGACGTTTGCTTGCTTTGTGTCACCCTTATGGAAATAGATTCTGTATTTGAAGGTGAGGCTCTTGCCCTGCTCTATGACGATATCGCCGAGGCCTTTTTGCTTTCGTTCGAAGTCGTGTACGCCGAAGGGATTTGCCGCGAACAGGCCGTAGGTTCGGACGTGCCACCATGTCGGGTGTTTGGGGTTTTCGGGGTGGTCGAATATTGCTACTCCGACGGTTTGGCCATCGAGTGGTCCGTAGTAATCGCACCATTTGGCTCTCTTTCCCCAGGCGCTGCCGTCCTTATCTCCGGCGCTGTTTAGGATGTGTCCCTTGCCGACCTTGCCTTCGACTCTCATGGTTGGGGCCAGCCGGAGAGCCATCGAGCCTTCCTTTGTGTCGCCCATGACGACTTTTCCTTCGGAGGCGTGGATTGTAATTTCGAAGTCGATCATCGGGCCTTCGGGCGTATTACGGAACGTGTGGGTGCGGGTGTCTGTGCAGATTGTCTTGCCGTTTTTGGCGACCCAGTTGTTGTGCGTTTTGAAAGCGGCGGTGTCCACTCCATTGTCGATTGAGATGATCCGGTCCTGGACGACTTTGCCGCTGCCGGCGCCTTCGCCCCAGAAGTCGTGGCCGTTGACTTCGCCGTGTGTGAACCAGAGGCTTCGATGGTGGACGTGGTCCTGCTCTTCGTCTTTTCCGCTTTTCATCGGCCAATGCCGCGTTATATTGACTCCGGTGGGGCCTATGACGGGGTAGAAGAAGGGGCGGGGCACGTTCTGGTAGTTGTATTCGGTGAAGAGCCTGCCGTCGATTTCGACTTTGAGTTTGTCGGCGGCGCGGGTAATGTTGACTCCGTGGGAGCGGCTTTGGGCTTTGGCAATATGACCTTCCCATATCAGTCGCTGCTCGACCATGGCGGCGACTCGGTCTTGCTTTTTCGCGCGTGCTTCGAGGAGTATCCATCCGGCGTAGTCCATCCGGACGAAGAGTTTTGCGAGTTCGTCATAGGGATACTGTCCGGCGTCGAGGTCCCAGACATGTACGGTGTCGCCGAAGCGGTGTTTGACGAGGTTGAAGTTGTGTTCGAGGCCTTCGCCTTCGATGTCCGTCATGTTGGAGTTCCAGCAGACAGTTGCGTTGGGATTGTCGGCGACATCCATAATGGCCTTTATAATCGGCAGGGGCGAACATCCGCCGTGGACTTCGAGTCGGACCTGCTGGCCGATGGCGGCGCCGTATTCGGCGATTTCGTTGAGGGACTTTCCGATTTGCTCGATGGTCTTTTCCTGGGGGACATCCTTGGGCAGGTCGTTCGGTTTGACCTTTATTCCGGAGCCGCCGACGTCCGCCGAGAGCTTGAGGTATTCCTTTGCTCCTGCGATGTCTTGCCTGAGGCGGTCGGGGTCGGTGTGGTGGAAGGCGAAATTGGTTCCCAGGCCGACGAGGGTGACGGGGCTGTCGGCGAAGCGTTTTTTGACTTCGGCTCGCTGGTCTGCGTTGAGGTTGGATTCGACTTTATGGGCGTGGGCGGTTCGCAGTTCGGCGCCGAGGACCTTTGTCTTCGTGCAATTGGCGATGAGGGTGGGGATGTCCCAGTCCTGGCCCCAGAGGTATGTTACGAGACCGAATTTCATTCGGTCGCCGAGTATGTCTGCGAAGGCTTTTGTCAGCGGGCCGAAGATTGCCGCGGTTGCGCCGAAATATAACGAATTTCTGAGAAACTCCCTGCGATTCCTGCCGAATCGTTCCATCTGTACTCTCTTTCCAAGAAAAGAACTACAATAATCTGGTTGAATGGCGGCGTCTATCTGCCAGACGCTGGAAAAACGCTGTTTATTGCAGCGTTTTGGGCCCATGTTCAAAGTAACGATCGAGAAGATATATTGTCCATAGAGGGCCCGGCCAAGTCAAGTGCGTTTTCCCGCAAAGGGCGCAGCAAAGAAAAGTATCGCCAGGGGGCGCGGATTTGCGGAAATACCTCTTGACGGGAAGTTGGGACGGGGATATTTTGGCGGCATGGGGTAAGTGCAGCGAGATAGACAGCCATATCATTGACAAGACGAGGTTTTCGAAGGACAGCCGGGAGGCGGTGCGTTTGGGGTTTGCGCGCGCTGCCGGGACCTGCGAAGAATTGTGGGGGTGCCGGGCTGCGCTATTATTTCGTTCGATGAGATTTTTTCTCAGGCAGGGTAAAAGTTGTTTTGATGACGAAAGGAGACGTAGGATGAAACGAATTATGAAACTTGCATCGGCGGCATGCGTATTCTGGCCGGCTGTTGTCTTTATGATTGCGGCTGTCGGGCCGGCGAAGGCCCGGGCGCAGCAGGCTTCGAGCTATTCGCCGGTGGTCGTCACCGAGCCTTTCAGCGAGACCATGGCGAGGATGAAGGCGGATAAACCGAAGGTAATGAAGCGTCAGATGGATTTGCTTCAGGAGCGATACGACCTTTCGGACAGGCCTGTCAAAGGGGCGACGATGTCCCGTGGCAAGGCCGTGCAAGAGGGTGTGCGGGTGAAGCTGAAGTCGGGGCTGACGTGGCAGAAGTTAGCGGGTATGACGCCGGAAGAGATTCGGAAGGAAGGCGTCTTTCCGTCGGGGTTCATGCCTCTTCCGCACCCGAACCACAAAGAGGGCGGTATGGTTTTTCCGCAGTTCGTAATCGACGAGATCAATAAGCAGGAGAGCCGGGACCTTACGCGATTCGACCTTGATTTCGACCTTGCGGACCATTTTCTTCCGGAGTTTCCTGCGGGTATTTACCTGACGACTCGGCTGGACCTTGGCGATGTTTCGAAGGGCAAAGTCGTGACCATCGACAACTACTACGAGTTGTTCAACGGCATATTGAACCCGAAGCAGATCGAGGGTCTTCGTCTTCTTGTGACTCCTTTTCCTCAGCAGCAGTTCAACCAGACCGAAGACCGCCGCAGCGCCCGTCCGAGCAGAGGGGTGACATGCTTCGACTGCCATTCGAACGGGCACAGCGCATCTCCGACTCACCTTGTAGGCGACATCAGGCCTCAGGAGTTCCGTCATCGGCTGGATACTCCGACTCTTCGCGGGGTGAACATTCAGCGGCTTTTCGGGTCGCAGCGGGCTTTGAAGACGGTCGAGGACTTCACGGAGTTCGAGCAGCGGGCGGCGTATTTCGACGGCGATCCGGTAATCGCGACGAAGAAGGGCGTGAACGTTCTCGAGCGCGCCAGCCAGGTTCATTTCATGGCGGAGTTCATGTCGCTGCTGGATTTTCCGCCCGCGCCGAAGCTGAATATCCTTGGCAAGCTGGACGAATCGAAGGCGAGCAAGGCCGAGCTGCGCGGCCAAGAAGTGTTTTTCGGCAAGGGGGCTTGCGGCTCTTGCCATACTCCGCCTTATTACACGGACAACCTGATGCACAACCTCAAGGCCGAGCGTTTCTACGAGCCTGTTATGATTCACGGCAGGTACGCGGCATCGGACGGGCCTATCAAGAATTTTCCGCTTCGCGGGATCAAGGATTCTCCTCCTTACCTGCACGACGGCAGGCTGCTTACGCTGGCCGATACGGTGGAATTCTTCAACCTGATTCTCGGCACGAAGCTCAGCGAGCAGGAGAAAGAGGACCTGGTTGCTTTTATGCTGGCTTTGTAGGTGATTCGCAGGAGTTGGATTTTGACCGGCCGGGTGTGTACGGCGTATAGGCTGCGATGCGGCCGGCATTGAGTCGCGGCGTTTGGGTGGTTCGGCTCAGGCTTCGGTCGAGGGCGACTCGGTAAGTTTGCGCGCGATATTCAGTGCGGCGTCGGGAGTGGCGATGTTGGCGCAGTTTTCGGTCATTTCCTCGCGTCTGTCGTCGTCTGCCATGAGTTCGGCCAGTTGCTCCCATAGCCATTCTGCCCTGTCGGTCGGGTCGGGCAGGTCGTCCACTATTACGGCGGCGTCGGCCTCGACGAGCTTGGCGGCGTTGAGGTACTGGTGGCGGTCCTTGTGGTGCGGGTAGGGCATGCAGATGCTCGGGACAAAGGCCGCGGCGTATTCTGCGACGCTGACGGCTCCGCTTCTGCCGACTACGAGGCCAGCGGCGGCGAGGAGCGAGGGCATATCGTCGCAGTAGGCGAGAACCTTGTGTGCGATTTTCGCGTCGGCGTATCTGCGGTTGACCTTGTCGAAGTTTGCGTGTCCGGTGAGGTGGACGATTTGCCAGTTGCCTGCGAAGGCATCGAGCTTGCCGAGCAGAGAGCAGACGGCGTCGTTGATACTGGCCGAGCCGCTGGATGCGCCGGTTATCAGGAGGAGCTTCTTTTGCCTGTTGAGATTGAGCGTTCGGAGAATCTGCTGCGGCTGGGGGTCGTCGAAGGCCTTTCTCAAGGGGCAGCCGAGGACGGTTAGCTTTGCGCTGGTGCGGCGGAAATGCGTTGCGGTATCTTCGAACTGGAGGAAGATTTCGTTCGCCCAGCGAGCGATGATTCTATTGGCCCGGCCGGGGACTATATCGACATTCAATACAGCAATCGGTACTTTGAGTTTGTGGGCGGCGAGGCAGACAGGCCCGGCAATGAATCCTCCTGCCCCGATGACTACCGGGTTTTTGCTCCGGGCGATTGCGGCTTTGGCGATTCGACAGCTTTTCGTAAATGCGCGTACGGAACGCACGATACTGCCGGGGCGCAGCGAGAAACCGGCTGCGGGCAGTGCGGTATAGTCGAAGCCGGTCGGGGCGAGTATGGCTGAATCGATACTGCGGCTGCTGCAAAAGAAGTGTACGGATGCCGACGGTGCAAGCTCGGCTATTCGCTCGGCTACTGCAAGGGCGGGGTAGATATGTCCGCCGGTGCCGCCGCCTGCAAAGAAGAAGTTTCTTTCGTCCACTATGGGCCTTTCAGAAAACCAACTGTGAGAGTCTGCACGGGAAAGCGACAAAACGCAAGCTTTTTCCGTTCGAGGGCGCAACATGCGTCGAATACTTGGCGCGGCGCGACGGGTTCTGTTAGAATACCTCTGCGAACGTCGCGCAGACTGTGGCTCATAAAGATACCGACTTAGACAAGGAGGCAGTGCAATGTCGAATTTTCCAGTCAAACCTATTCCTCGACGAGATTTTCTCGGTACTGTTTCAAAGGCTTCATTGGGTGCGGTCTTAGGCGGAATGGCGGCGTCGCAAGGCGTGCAGGCCGGCTCTTCGCCGGCGGCGAAAAAATGGGCGCCTGTTTCGGCCAGGAAGATACGAATGGGGATCGTCGGTCACGGGGTTTGCCAGTTCGGGGCGGCCTTCGGCTTCCAGGACCATCCGAACGTGGAGGTTGCAGCGGTCAGCGACCTGATTCGTGAGCGGCGGGAGGGCTTGATGAGGGCTTGCCGGTGCGAGAAGTCTTACGAATCGCTGGAAGTGCTCATCAAGGATAAGACAATCGAGGCGGTTTTCGTTGCGACCGACGCGCCGAACCATGCTCGTCACTGCATCGAGGTTCTCAAGAGCGGCAAGCACGTAATGACGGCTGTGCCTGCGGTATTCGGATCGCTGGAAGACGCCGAGGAGCTTGTCGAGACGGTCGAGAAGACGGGGCTTAAGTACCAGATGGCCGAGACGAGCTGCTTTCGTGAGGACTGCTACGCGATGCGGCGGGTTTATCACGCGGGCGGGTTCGGGCGCATCATTTACTCGGAGGGCGAATACTACCACTACAGCCCGACTCCGATACCTTCTTACAAGGGCTGGCGTGTTGGGATGCCGCCTTTGTGGTATCCGACGCATTCGACTGCGTACTATATCGGCGTTACCGGCAAGCGGTTTACATCGGTATCGTGCCGCGGTTTCAGCGCCGGTTTCGATGCGTACAAGCCCGGCGGCAACAGGTACGACAACCCGTTCAGCGACGAGGTTGCTCTGTTCGGCACGAGCGAGGGCGGCTCGTCGCGGATGCTGATGTGCAAAGGCGTTTACGGCGTGGTTATCGAGACGGGCAGGGTTTATGGCGAGAAAGGGTGGATGGAGGAGACGAAGTATCAGGGCACGGCGAAGGAGCTGCCGGAGATTACGCGACCTGCGCTTCCCGAGGGTATGCCTGCCGGGGGTCACGGCGGCTCGCACGGGCCGCTTGCCAACGAGTTCGTCACGGCGATTCTCGAAGACCGCATGCCGATGGTGAATGTTTATGAGGCGCTTGCGATGACGGTTCCGGGGATAGTGGCGCACCAGTCGGCACTGAAGGACGGCGAGACGCTCAAGGTCCCGCAGTATCTTCGGCCTAAGGCTTGAAGCGATATTGATTGCCGGGGCTATCCTTATTTAGGCGGCGGCGGCGGTGGAGGCGGCGGTGCGGCGCCGAATGTTGCGGCAAGTTCCTGCACTTGTCCTGCGGCGGTCCAGTCGGCCATGCCCTGCTTCCAGACGGGGGTCTTGGCGTTGACCTGCCCTGCCTGGATTGCCGCTGCGAGCTGCGAGGCCGTCATCGGTCCCAGTTGGCTGCCGTCGGCATAGGCGTACCACTGGACTATCGGTGGCGGCGGAACCGCACCGCTCTGTTGGCCGACGATGTTTTGGCCGAGATTGTTGGCGACGACCTGCCCGAAACCGATTCCGGCTCCGATACCCATGCCTGCTCCTATTCCTGCTCCTGCAGCGCCGCCGGGATTGGCGGCTGCTTCGGGCAGTGCGTCGGCAATGGCCAGGCCCTGGGCCTTTGCGATGTCGCCTGAATCGTACATGTCGAGCCTGCTTCGCTCGTCGATACGCTGCTGGACTTCTTCGGGCAGCGAGATATTAACCACCGCAATATCGACAAGGTCGAGTCCATACTGGCTGAACTCCGGCGCGGTGGCCTGCTTGAGCTTTGCTCCGAGGGCATCGTATTTGCCAGGCAGGTCGTAAACGCTGGTCTGTATGCCTGCCAGGACGCCGGCGAAGCGTGAGGCGATTATCTTGCGGAGGAACTCCTCGATTGCGGGAGTATCCTGGAGTCCCTGCGTTCCGACTATCGTATTGAGGAAGCGGATGTGGTCTGTTATCTTGACGCTCCATGTTCCGAACGCTCCGAGATTGACACCCATTTTGAAGGTCTCGTCGCGGTAGAGGATTCGATTCGGCGTTCCCCATCCGAGGTCGATGAATGTCTTGAGGTTCACGAAATAGACATAGGCTCTGAAAGGGGCCTTGCCTTTGAAGACTATCTTTGTGAGCGTTTTGAGTACAGGCAGGTTCTGGGTGGTGAGGGTGTATCTGCCTGCCTTGAACTGGTCTGCCATTTGGCCGTCGCGGTAGAATATTGCGATCTGGTTCTCCTGGACGACTAACTGCGAACCGGTGGTGAAGTCGCCGCTGCCGGACTGGGGCAGGCGTGCGACCATTACTTCGCCGGTGGGATCGAGATGTTCAACGACGTCGAAAAACACGATACTTCTCCTTATACCAAGAGTTGCTGCTGGCGTTGTTTCAGCAGGGTTTCAATTTTGTTTGCCGTCGCATCGACGGCGTTTAGTTTTTCTTCGAATGTTGCGGGGTCGCTCATGTCGGCTACGGTTCGGCTCAATGTTTCGATCTCGCTTTTTATTTTATCGTTGAGGTCCTGAACGCTTCTCCAGCCGTCCTCCTCCGCCGCTGCGGGCTTGGCGCCGGGGGCATACTGGAGGCTCGTTGCGATGGCCTCTATCTTCTTGGCGACTCGCTCGACGGCGGCGGCGTCTGCGGAATGCATCTTTGCCGATTCCCGCAGGGCGGTTCGGATTGTTTCGACATCGAGCTTTACCAGTTTGAGGTCCCTGCTCTCTGCTCCGTCGGCGGCGGTTTCGGTCCGGAGGCCTATGTCCCTGGCATAGAGCATTCCCGCTGCGAACAGCAGGACGAACACGAGGGCGGCGTACACGAGTGTCACGCCGTTCAGTATGCGTCCGGCATCCTCTGGCGCCGGCGCAATGCCCAGGGCGAAGAGCAGTGTAATGAGGAAATAGGCGCCGATCAAGACGTGTATCGTGATTCGCGTAGCTCCGCTGATGCGTATCTGGAAGTGTTTGCTGAGGCTGTAGCCTGCGAGCCATGCGAAGCCGACGAGTTCTGCGGCGCAGAGTATGGACAGTGCGAAGTAGAACGGCGTTTCCCTGCTCTGGGGCGGTATCATGACGGAGAAAAGTCCGACCGTTATCGCCACCGCAGCGAGGCACATTCCCGCGAGCCAGACGATATACAAAATAGGTTTGTTCGGCATAGTTCTCCTTATTCTTCAGACCTTAATTGTCCTTCTGTTTGCTGCTCGTCGAGCATCGTCGGCTCGACATCGCTCGTAATATTCCGCATATAGGCGGAGGTGCCGCAGCATTCCGGCGAGTCTTCGTCGCGACGATACGGTCCAGACGAAGAACGCCGCGACGAGAAGCACGATCGTCGATGCGTCGGCCCATTGTCCCTGCGAGACTCGATGTATTGACAATGCCAGGGCGGCTCCAAACAGGGCTCCTGTAAGGAGTCTTCGCAAGTTGGTTGATTCGCGTTTTCGGGTAAGCTGGCTGGCGAAATCGACGATTGCTGGCAGTGTCATGGCCGGCAGCAGGGCCCGCCCGAAGATTCCGTCGGCATTGAAATGCAGGCCGGCCGCCGACAGCAGGCCCGCCGCGATCATTCCCGATACAAGGCCCAGACATCTGGCGCAGATTCGATATTCGCTGTTCCCGCAGCGCAGTCGAATCGTTCGATGAATGTGCCGCGGGGGGTGATGCGACAACAGGAATCGTTTCACCGAATGTTCGGGTTCATCGAGTTCTGTCGGTTGGCGGTTCATCAGTCATGTTTCCAATTCTGGCGTCCGGTCGGCGTTTGGCCCGGCCAAGGGCATTTTTCTTATTTTCAGACTTATCTTTTTTCGCCGCGTCGTGCCGCGGAGCTTATCATTCGATTATTATACATTCACGATTCGAGCCGGGAACAGCGGAGTTCCGGCGCACATCGGGCACTTTCCCTTTGATGCTGCTCGTCGTGCGGCGCTGCTTCCTTTTGTGAGCAGTCCTATCAGTATCCACGCCGGCAGCCACATTCCGCATGTCACCACCGTCAGGAAGAAATTGACTCCGGTCAGGGCGCTGGCGCCGCCCTTTCCCTTGTCGGGCGTTACGTTCTGGTGGCAGTTGACGCAGTACCTCTGGGGGGTGGACGTGGATTCGGTGTAGCCGAGGGAGACGTTGCCTCCTTCGAGGACGGCGCCGACTTTTCGCAACTGGTCGTATATCGGGTCGAGTTTTTCTCGCTGCATTTCCGCGGCTTCTTGTTTGTAGGCCTTGTCGGCCTGTTTGAACCACATGAATCCGCCTACTCCGGCGCCGATCAGCGCCAGTCCTACGATAATCAGTGAGAATCCCTTGTCGAATCCTGCGAAGACCATTATGGCGCCGATTATCCAGAGGATGAATGCCGCGCTTCCGGCCTTTCGCGGCAGGCTGTGGAAGAACTCGACATATTTGAAGTCGAGCTGGTCCTGTACGCTTGCGGCTTTTTTCTGGAGTCGTTCGGCCCGCAGCTCGCCATCGACGCGGTCCACGCTCTGTTTAAGCTCTCGGAGCATTATTGTCTGGACGACGGCCTTACCGGCTTCGTTTGTGGTGGCGTTGTACTGTGAGCCGCAGAACTTGCACTGGAACGCTCCTTGTCCCGACTTGAACTCGACGCGTCCTCCGCAACTGGCGCATTTCATTGCCTGCAGTGCCGCGGCCCGCGGGGCCGGGGGCGGTGCGGCCTGGGCCGGGGCGGTCTCTGTGGGGGTTTGGCCCGCGGCGACTTTGCCTACCTGCCGGAAGGTTTCTTCCATAGCGCTTCGGTCGCCGGGCGTTTTTGGTGCGGGCGTTTTTTGTTTAGGCGGAGGCGCTGCGGCTGCTGCCGCCGCCGGGATGACGAGGGCGTTTCCACAGGCCTTGCATTTTGCCTTCTTGCCGGCGTTGGCCTCCGGCACCGAATACGCCTGCCCGCAACTGGGGCACTTGAACGCTATAGCCATTAGTCAGTACTCCTTATAAGTCCCCACATTACTCGAGTCCGGCCCGAAATATACATTCTAAGATTCCTGCAACGGCGGCGCCGCATTACAGGATCGCCGTGAAGATCCACAGGCTCGACCAATCCTCGCGTTGGCCGTCAGAGATTTACAATCGCATGAACGTCACGATTATACGTGACTCATTTGTGAAAAGGCAACCCAAAACCGGAAAAGTTTCATGTCATTATTTTTCGTGCATTTGAATCACCGGCGATTGTAGGGGTATTTGTCAGGCGGCGACGGACATTGACAACAGCGGGGGTATGTGGTATTATCGGATTGCTTGATTTGCCGTGCGGGCGATATTCGCCGAATGCGGCGGTAATGGAGAATGCTATGGCAGGACATCCGGACGGACAGACTGTGATTGGTCGCCGCGGGGGCGTATTTTTTGCGACGTTAGTTTTGGCTTTCGTATGCGCCGGGGCTGCTCGGTCGGCGGGATATTTCGAGGCCGGCGAGGCTGCGAAACGGCTGTCGGAGTTAGGCGTCGAACGGGTAGTGTTCGTCACGCGGCTGAGGTACGACGACCCGCACTGGTATGCGAATATCGGGTACTTCTGCGACGACGAGAATCACAAGGCCTACGCCGGCAACGGCACAGACGACGAGAGCAAGCTGTACGTGTTAGATACTAAGACGGGCGAAGTGGCTGTTCTGTTCGACGGGCGGGGCGGTGGGGTTCGCGACGCGGCGGTTCACTACGACGGCGAGACGATTCTCTTTTCGCATCGCCCTGCGGGTAAGGACAACTACAGCCTGTACGAGATTCAGTCGGACGGGACGGGTCTTCGGCGGGTGACAGGCGGCGACTACGACGACATCGAGGCGACATACCTGCCGACGGACGAGATAGTATTCGTATCGACGAGGAGCAAGAGGTGGGTCGGCTGCTGGATGACGCAGGTCGGGACGCTTTTCAAGTGCGACAGGCAGGGCGGCAATATTCAGCCTCTGTCGTACAATCTCGAACACGACAATACGCCTGCGGTTCTCAACGACGGGCGGATACTCTACACTCGATGGGAATACCTGGACCGCTCGCAGGTCGGCTACCACCAGCTCTGGGCGATGAACCCGGACGGGACGGACGTGGTGACATTCTACGGCAACCAGCATCACTATCCTCTCTATATTGAGGGCAAGGCGATACCGGGCAGCGAGAAGGTCCTTGCGATAGACTCTCCCGGTCACGGCCGCACGGACCACCTCGGGCATGTCTGCGTGATTTCGATGCGTTACGGCCCGGACGACAGGAGAGGCTACAAGCGGGTGACTCCGAGAGGCGAATACAACGATCCATATCCGATTGATTCGGAGAATTTCATCGTCGCCTCGCACAAGCAATTGCTGCTGGGCGATGTTTCCGGCAGGCTGGAGGTCGTGCTGACCTACAAAGGCTCGGCGAACATTCACGAGCCGGCGCCGGTGGTTGGGCGTCCGCGGCAGAAGATCATGGCCGAGAGGACCGACGAGGATATGGCGATGGGGCAGATGATTCTGGCCGATGTTTACGAAGGCCGGAATATGGAGGGCGTCAAGCGAGGGGAGATCAAGAAGCTGCTGCTGCTCGAACCTCTTCCCAAGCCGGTGAATTTCAGCGGCGGGATGGACCTGACGAGCTGGCTGGGGACATTCATACTCGAAAGAGTGCTCGGGACCGTGCCCGTTGAAGAGGACGGGTCGGCGTTTTTCGAGGTTCCTGCGGGCAGGCCTGTCCTGTTTGTGGCTCTGGACGCGAACGATATGTCCGTGCAGCGGATGCAGAGCTTTACGAACGTTCAGCCCGGCGAGTCACTCGGCTGTATAGGCTGTCACGAGCACCGCTCTCTGAGTCCGGCTTCGGTCCAAGGCAACAGTCTGGCGGCGATGCGTCGGGCGCCGAGCAGGATACGGTCTTACGATCCGCTGCCGGACGTAATCGATTTTCGCAGGCACGTCCAGCCGATACTGAACGAGCACTGCGTGAAGTGCCACAACTACCAGGACCGTAAAGGGCGTGTGGTCCTGACCGAAGATTTGGGCATTGCCTGGTCGCTGAGCTATTACATGCTTATCGCCAGAGGGCAGGTGGCCGACGGGCGCAACGGCTACGGCAACCAGAAGCCCAGGACTATCGGCTCGTCTGCGAGCCGGCTGATGCAGAAAATCGACGGGTCGCACCATGAGGTGAAGCTCTCGGACGAGCAGCGGCGGACGGTCTGGATGTGGATTGAGAGCGGCGCGCCGTACGCGGGGACATACGCGGGCCTTCGCAACGGGGCCGAGCAGCACAGGCAGGGCGCGGCGTACGGGGCGTTCAGTTCGCCGGTCTTGAATCGGACGTGCCGGAAATGTCACTCCGGCGGGGGCAAGGCTATGCCCATACCTTACGGCCTGTCGAACGAGGAGCGAGGCAGGTATGTACGCGAGAAGAACCTGGCGCCTCACGAGCGAATCGTCCGCGAGGAAGATTACCGTTTCAGCGCTCATATTCTCTTTAATACTTCGCGTCCGGAGCTTTCGCCGCTTCTGCTTGGGCCTCTGGCGAAGTCCGCCGGCGGGTGGGAAAGCTGCGAGCACAGGTTTGCCGGCACGGACGACGGGGACTATCAGTCTCTTTTGGCGTCGCTTCGGGCGGTTAAGGCCAAGCTCGACGAGGTTCCGCGGTTCGGCCAGCCCGACTTCCAGCCCAACCGGCAGTACATCAGAGAGATGATCCGGTTCGGGATACTCGATGCGGACTACAAGCCTGGCGAGAAACCCATAGATTATTTCGAGACGGACCAGCAGTACTGGAGGCTTTTCTGGTACACGCCGGACGACGAAAACAAATGGGCTTACCTCGAATAAAGTTGCGGGCGGTTAGCTGGGTCGGCTTATGCGGTGATCAGTATTCTCTGTCTTGCGGAGTTGGCCTCGGCCGGTTCGCCGGCAAACTCGGCTTCGGCGCATTTAGGCTGCGTTTGGCGGGCGATGCTCAGCAGGATTCCGACCGCCGCGGACGACAGCAGCATGCTGGTTCCTCCCGCGCTTACGAAGGGCAGCGGGATTCCTTTTGTCGGCAGGACGACGGTTACGACTCCGATATTCAGTGCCGCCTGGATTCCGATTGCCAGTAGGATTCCGCCTGCGAGCAGTTGGCCGAAGCGGTCCCTGCATCGCACGACGATGAGGATTCCGAGCCACATGAACAGGATGAAGAGCAGAATGACTGCGGCATTTCCGACAAAGCCGAGCTCCTCGCCGATTATTGCGAAGATGAAATCGGTCGTGTCTTCTGGCAGGTGTCCGTATTTGCATATTCCGCCGCCGAGACCCTTGCCGAGCATTCCGCCTGAGCCGAGGGCGGTCAGCGACTGGTTTGCCTGGTAGCCGACGGAGTCGGCCCATTTTTCAGGGTTTAGGAATGCCGATATTCTTGCCATTCTCGCCGGGGAGTGTATCAGGACATATACGAATCCTGCCACTGCGATCGGCAGGGGCGAGAGGACATGCCACCACCTTGCCCCTGCGATGACGAGCATAAGGAAGGCCAGCAGCGAGATCAGCGCCGCTGTGCCGACGTCCTCTATTACGATCAGTCCTACGACGAGTCCTACGACGCAGCAGATCGGCAGGAACCTCTTGAAGAACAGCCTTATCTCGGCGCCGAAGGCATCGAGTGACGCGGCGAGGAAGGCTATTATTACCCATTTAGCCAGTTCTGATGGCTGAAAACTGACGTTGAATGGTCCTGCTGCTATGCGGAGCCATCGGCGGGCGTTGTTTATTCTGGCGCCGACGCTGGGGACCAGGACAATAATGAGTAATGCTATGCTGACGAGCAGCAGGTAGGGCAGGGGCGATTTGAACCAGCCGTTTGTCAGACGGAGTTTGCGATAGTCGAAGGCGGCGGCGGTGAAAAGCACCAGACAGGCGACCGGAAAGAAGAGGATTTGGCGCAAGCCCGGGTAGTCGTAGAACTTGTGCAGATTCAACTCACGGCCGATATCCGCACTGGCGCTGAATACGAAAACCGTACCGATGGCCATCAGGAGTACGACGACGGCGGCGGTACAGTTAGCGACCTGGTTGTACTTGGCGTTTGTAAGCACTTGATCCAGCAACAGTCACAGAAAGCCCGGTTGTTTGCGGCGTTTGAAAAAAACGCGCGTATTAGAGTATATTCGGCTTATCAAGGGCGATGTCAGCAGAAAATGTGCTTTGGAGGCTCAGGCGGGACAAGGAGAACCGGGGCTCAGTACTCGTTGTTGAGGAGCGGAATCAGGCTCTCCGTTACGTAGTCAGCGGCGAAGGCGAGGATGTCGTTGACTTCGGGCTTTGTCAGGTCGCCTGAAATCTTGCGGTTGTTAATGTCGAGGACGACCATTACTCCGAATTGGCCCTGGGCGCCGGAATCGAACTGCTCGGGCGTGGCCTGGGGGCCCTGCCTGCGGCGATGCATTACGTGGGTGGGCCTTATGTCGATATTGACGTTTTTGTCTTCGGTGGGCATTTCGAGGTGAATATTGAGGTTTGAAAGCCTTTCCCGCCAGATTTCGGGCTTGAGATTGCTTGAGATTATTTCGAGGGAGTTGAATCTGCCGGTGTCGAAGACGAAGTCGTGAATGACGCCGACCCTGCGGACGGCGCGGTCCGAGAACCTCGTTGTGAGCTCGTCGAGGGCTTTTCGGAATATCCTGTCCTTGTCGGGCAGGTCAACGTCTATTGGCTGGTCGATATAGAGTTTCTCCGGGAATGTCAGCAGGGGGCCTTGCGGCGTTAGGATGAATGTCGGCATATCGACTCGTTTGCCGCCTGGCAGGATGAAGGCCTTCTGGACGCGGAGCTGGTTGGGGCCGGAGAGCAGCGTCTCGAAGGCCTGGGGGGACTGGTCGATGAGGGCGTTGCAGTAGTCCTGGAGTTTGGCCTTCTCCTCGCCCGGGCCGAGGGGCGGGTGGACATGCACGACGTACTTTACGAAGTGCTGCGATATGTGTTCTGTATTGAATAGGTAGTTCATCGCCGGGCCGCTGCAAAATCAATTCCAGTTACAGTTCCAACCGCATAGAGTGTACATCGGCTCTGCGGAAAAGTCAAAGAAAACCGCATGGGGTCAATTCAGTATGATCTTGCGGTGGTTTTTTGGGGTTTTGCGTGGTTAATGAAGAAGTATCGCAGTGCGTCTATGGGGTGATCGTAGATACCGTCTTTCAGGGGCATTTCGGCTGAAGCCGGGCCGTCGGGGTAGTGGTAGCATTGCAGGGCCTCTATGAGGCGCGGGCAGTTGGGGGAAATGAGTATGGAGCTTTGGCCGGCGCCGGAGCGGATTGCACGGCGGATAAGCTCCACTCCTTCGAGAATGCCGCTTCTCCTGGACCGGGCGGCGATTCCCAATGCGCGGAGCTCGCGGACTGCGCTTGTTCCGGTGACGTCGTTGGCGGCGGCGCCTGCGGGGTCGCAGAATGTTGCTGCGACCTTTTCTTCGGGGCACGGGGTGCGGGTCTTAATCTCGGCGGCGTGGGTCTCGATGGTCGCCCGGCTGCGGAGGTATTCGTCAATGACGCGAACCCTGCCGTCGGCATCGAGTTGTATCCAGAGGCAGACGAAGGGATTTACGAAGCCGAAGTCCAGAGAGCGGTAGAGGGGCAGGGAGGGGTTGTAGTCGATGGGCGTGACGTGGACGGCGGGGTCGAAGTCTGCGAAGACGACATTCTCGCGGGACGGCCTTACGCAGAGCATCTCGGCCTCGAATCCTGCCCTGCTGGCTCGGCGCATCTGGGTTATGCAGTCGTCGATTTTGAGATAGCCGTCGGCCTTTTTCGCCTTGCCTTGGCAGTCGGGCCAGAGTGGGCATTGCGAGCAGGTTCTGCCGGCGCATTTTTCGATTACTTCGAACATGCACCATTTGAAGACGGGCGTTCCGAGCCGGCGTGCGTCTGTGACGGCCTTGTGCATCAGGCCGTAGGGGCGGTGCATGGTGCTGATGAGCTCCATTGCCGCTGTGAGTTTGCCGGTGCTTTGGGTCGTGAACTTTGCGGCGGCGAAGACGCTGTCGTCGAAAAGCTCGACCTCGTCGCATCGGAGCTTCTGGATGTGCTGGCCTCGGACGCTGGTCGGCGACTGGGTGAGGACTTCGACTGCCGAGCCGTTGTCGAATCGGCATCGGCTCTTCAGGGCCGGGCCGCTGAGCAGGTCTTCGAGGCCCTTATTCAGGAAAGCTGTGAGGTATTCGTACATTCTGCCGGACTGCTCGCCTGAACCGCCGAGGATTCGGACCTGGCAGTGCGGCTTGAAGGTGCAGTCGAGGAGGGTTGCGATGGCGGCGAGCTCTGTCTTGCCGCCTGCGCGGTTGGCCCAGACGATTGCGTCGGCATTGCCTTGGGGCGATATGCAGTCGGCGGCTGTGCGCAGGTGCGGGAAGTCGGCGGTGTAGCTGTGCCAGAGGTAATCGAGGGGGCTGTCGTGGTCGGGGCAGATTTGCCTGTCGGGGATTTTGATACCGAGAAAGGCCTTGACGTAGTTTTTCAGGTCTGCTCGTGTCCTCGGCTGTGTCCGCATGAGTGAGCGGAAGATCATTTCGATTCTGGCGGTGACGCCGGGCGTCTGGATTGCGGGTGACTGTGACGATTCATTCATGGTGAATCTCCTTTCGATGGGAATAGAGTTGGGGAATGGGGATAGTTCGAAAATGAAGATTGAAAGTGCAAAGAGCGAATACGAAAAGAAATAACCGCCGTCCTTAGGACTCCGCATAGGGCGTCCCTTCCGGGACTTACGGAGAGAGCGCTGAGAGCGCAGATGGGGCAGAGATAATGGGAGGATGAGATTTTTCGGTGTGCCATGCACACCCTACCGTAATAGAAACTCAAAGCACGAAATGCGAAATTCGAAAGAGAAGGAAGAAGGCGTTTTAGTAGAT
>JAFGCD010000083.1 GCA_016932835.1 Sedimentisphaerales bacterium | reverse complement strand
GGCAGTTGCCGTAAGAGTCGTATTCGTTTGCGTAGTAGTAGTAAATATTCAGCCTCCAAACCTAACGAAAAATGCCCCGGACACCTCCTGTGAGTTCATTGGCCTCGAACGAGCCAAGTCATGTTGTCGATAAGCCATAGGTCCTCTCCTATGAGCTCGATGTACTCTTGGTTCTTCAAGTCGATCAAGACTAACCCGTGGCGTGATGGATCCGGAGCGAATTCTCGGTATCTGTATTTCGTAGAAGGTTTGCTCCAGAAATAGAATGCCAAGAATGTTCGGTCATAGCTCAGTCTTAATACATGAAGATATCCCTGGTTACCTCCCACCACTCGTTTTGTGTCCAGATACACTGCCTGTGGCGTACCTGAATCAGGTTTGCATTGCCACAATTGATTGCTGCCGCGAACGAAATAGACATAACCATCAAAACCCCATTGGGCCTGTGCCCCCCACGGCAAAGCAAGAGTCGTGGCTTTGTCAGGGTCCACCATCGTGATTGTATGGTGTTTGCTACTTGCAGATATCTCCGACAGAAGCAAACCGGAACTCTCAGTAAAATCTGAGAAGAGGCCCTTGTCCTGCCACAACCTGGTCGAGAACGTGTTTTTCCCAAAATCATAGATGCCATCATCCAAACGTCCACGTATAAACGCTCGGTGTCTGGCTGAGTCCACTGTCCAAAGAAGAGCCTCTGGCCCGACCACGCAAGTGGTTGGAGGCTCATCAAGTCCCCATTCGACAATCTTGTCATTAAGAGAAAACCACAAGTGACGATTGGAAGCCTGTGCACAGGCACCAAAGGCTTTTCCAGGAAACCCAAACTCGCCACTTGCGACCGTCTGGATATGGGATCTGCTAGAATCGTACTCTGCCATCTGGTCACCCATGAAGGTGTAAAATCTTGAACCATCAGGTCGGACGGCCAGAGCCGGAGGTTGGTCCAAGTTCTCAAGGTCAATGTCTCTTATGTTCAATTCCTTAGCGTGGGATAGAGGTTCCGGAGATGATATATCCATAAGCATCACCTTGGGTTCCAATAGAATTGATGTACTAACAAAAAGGGCGGGGCGGGAAAAAACACCGACCTTCTTGAACTTGAGGAACATGCCTGCCTTCCTTGTTTGAAAGACGAGCCAAATCGTGGCGACTCCGATGACAATGGTTAATACAATTATTAGCCGGACAAGCCGTTTCATATGTAACGTATCCCTTTTTTGGGGGTTAGTGTAACATTGTTTCTGTAAATTGGGTATGACCAGCGTGTGCTGGAGCGAAGGCGAGCGTAGCGAGCCGGAGCGGAAGACGGATGACGCGGCGCGAAAAATCGGGTACGTAATCCTGTTTCTACCCCTAGAGACAAGGAGGTACGTACCCGTGAAACAACCAATATGCTCTTTAACATCAGAACAGCCCCATACGCAAGAAACTTTTTGGAAATGGGTCGACCAACAGGTGCGTCAATTGGTCGTTGCCTTGGCAGAGAAGATTCTCCTATTGCAAATGGAGGTACAACTACAGGCAGGATGGAATAAGCGCACGGCAACTCGCCGCGGGCATCGAAACGGCTATTACAGCCGTTGCTTAAGTACACCCCATGGGCAGTTGCGGATTCGTGTGCCACGCCTGCGAGAAGGCCGTATGGATGCCACAATCGTCTTTGATCGCTACCAACGGCGGATCGCCGATGTTGAACGTATCCTGCGCCACGCCTATCTGCTGGGAACCAGCACACGCGGTCTGGCAGGTTTGGCAGAACAGATATTCGGCGGCTCGATAAGCCATCAGACTATCAGCCAGTTGATGCGATGGCTCGATGAACAGTTGGTGCGTTGGCGTCGGCAACCGATAAATCCAGTATATCCAGTGGTTTATATTGACGGAATGCACGTCGATGTCCTCGGCCAGGACAAAATGGTAATGCTTGTTATTGGGATGAGTAAGGATGGCATCAAGGAGGCTCTGGGCTTTTGTGTCTCTACCGGCGAACAGTGCAAGTCGTTGCTCGAAGACCTCAGAGATCGGGGCCTGGAAGATGTACAATTGTTTGTCAGTGATGAATCCGCCCCCGTGCTATATGCGCTGCAAGAGGTCTATCCGCTGGTGAGTTGGCAGAGTTGCACGTTTCACCGCTTGAGCCGACTTCGAGCGACCATTGGCGACAAGGGCTATAGAAAGCAGATGGTGCGTGAGGCGGCGTGCGTGTTTCGCTGTGAGAGCCTTGGAGCAGCCTTGGATACTGCCGCCGCCTGGCGGATCCGCTGGGAGCGGACAGACCCCTGGGCGGTCGAACAATTCGTGCATGGTATCAGTGATAGTTTAATGTTTTATGAGTTACCGAAGCAGTGGTGGAAACGGGCACGTACCAACAATCCTATGGAACGGCAGATTCGAACGCTACGTCAGCGATTACGCCTGATGGGCTGCTTTCACGATGAATCTGCCGTCGAAAGGGCTGTCTTCGGCCAACTACTCCGATGGCACAAAATTAAACTTACACATAATACTTGACCCTATCCTTAAACAAAAAGGTCTTGCTGTTTATGGAATTCTTGTGTATAATACAGTGATGGATTTTAAGACTATTTAGTAGGAGGAACCTTATATGAGAGAAAGACATTTTCTGGCCCTGACAACGATAATCGCCGGATTATTCTCGATTGTGTCAAGCTGTTACGGTGAACTCGTGATTGTGCAGTTTACCGCTGAGGTCACAGAGACAGACGATCCTTATTATCTTCTGCAAGGCATAATAAACCTCGGTGATACGATAACGGGCACATATACATACGACACTTCCGCACCGGACATATATTCGGATACCTGGTGGGCACGCTACGAGTATGATACCCCGCCATCAGGCATTTCCGTCCGGGTCGACGGATTTGAGTCAAGAAGCGATCCTGACAATACCGATTTTTCCATTGAGATAGTAAATAATGCCCATGCGATGGGTGGGTCGTGGGATTCATTTGTCTTGGAAAGCGAAAACAATCTGCCGTTCGGCAGCGATCTTGTTATCTACGAATTGTCCTTGCATTTCATAGATGATTCCGCCCTCGCCATCTCAAGTGATGCATTGCCTGTAGATGCCCCGGAAATCGCTATGTGGTCACAAGCTCAAGTGTGGATCAGAGGGGGTGCGCGGCAGAGGTCGGTCGCCATCACAGGTGATCTAGCCTCGGCAGTTCTTATTCCTGAGCCGGCTACATTAGGATTGCTTGGCTTCGGCGGTCTGGTTATACTGACCAAACGCAGGGGAGACGAAGCAGTCATTAGCACGAATCAAAGGAGTAAAAGCTATGAATACAGCGAAAGCATGTCTCTTGGGAATTGCGTTTATAATGCCGTTTTGTGCTCTTTGCTATTCACAGGGCATTACCTCGGATTTTGAACAGACCCTCGGGACTTTACGAGGAGACCCGGCTCATTCTCATCAAGGCCCACATTATTTCGTTATGGAAAACGCGGTCGATGGCCTCATTGCCAAGTACCGAGACTCCTTAGCGGTGGAATTTCTCGAGGAGAAGACCGGAGAGCCGAGTTCAAGAAAGCTTGCTTTGCTAAGCCTCGGACGACCAACATGCTGGAACGGCTGAATGAGGAGATTAAGCGACGCACACGCGTGGCCGGCTTGTTCCCGAGCGAGCCGTCGTTG